>CASBQH010000085.1 GCA_949127695.1 Synechococcales cyanobacterium PMM_0073 | reverse complement strand
TCTCCCGGCATCATCTGGGCAATAAAAAAGCTGAGCGCCGAGGTGAGCAGCAGGGTGAGCAGTGCCTGCAAGATCCGCTTGATCACATAGCCAAAGCTATCGCTGGTGGCTAGGCGCAGGGCGCGGCCTTTGAGTTGTTCTAGAGCAGAAGCGGAGTTGGACTGGGCAGTCATAGGTTAAGGTGGCTCTAGGCGCTAATTTCTAATATTGCAGCAGCGTCACAATCGGTACATCTGGCAAATTCTTCCGCCCTTCTAGGCCGACTAGCTCAATGATGAAGCCAAAGCCAACCAGCTCGCCTTCAGCCTGCTGCACCAGCTGAGCCGCTGCATCTGCCGTGCCGCCTGTAGCGATCAAATCATCAATAATTAAGATCCGGCTGCCGGGAGCAAAGGCGTCTTGGTGCATTTGCAGCCGATCCGTGCCGTATTCCAGCGCATATTCTACTGTATGTACCGATGCGGGCAGCTTGTTGGGCTTGCGGATGGGGATAAAGCCTTTGCCCAGCTTGCAGGCGACTGGCACCCCAAAAATAAAGCCCCTCGACTCCATGCCAATAATGTAGTCAGGCGCGAAGTCCTGGCATTTTTCGGCCATGCTGTCGATGGTGTATTGCAGTCCGGCAGGGTCACGCAGCAGCGTCGTAATATCGCGAAACAGAATGCCGGGTTTGGGGAAGTCAGGAATATCGCGAATTAGCGCCTTTAAGTCCATAGCGGTGCATTGGGGAGTGATTGGGGGAATATCTCAGCAATCCTACCAGGTTTCTCGGAGCTGCCTTGAAGCTGGAAAGCTCTAGTTCTTGATACCCGAAAAGTTCTCAAACCAGCCCTTGCGCCTGAAGTAGAGGATCAGCACTGTGGCAATTCCGGCCATGAGGGCGAGGCAGAGTGGATAGCCCCAGTACCAGTTAAGTTCTGGCATATTCAGCGCCGACTTTTCGGTGTTGAAGTTCATGCCGTAGACGCCCGCAATAAAGGTGAGCGGGATAAAAATGGTGGAAACAATCGTCAGGAATTTCATCACCTCGTTCATTTTGTTGCCTACCGACGAGACATAGACATCCATTAGGCTAGAGGCCACCTCGCGGTAGGTTTCTACCATGTCGATCACCTGCACCGTATGGTCATAGCAGTCGCGTAGATAGACCAGCACCTCGTCGCTAATCAGATGATTGCCGTCCCGAATCAGGCTGTTAATCGAGTCCCGCTGTGGCCAGATTGCCCGCCGCAGCGCCAGCAGTTCGCGCTTGATCCGGTGGATTTTCTCTAGGCTCTGGCGAGTCGGATTTTCGATCACTTCTTCTTCGAGTTCTTCTAGCAGCTCGCCGTAGTCTTCTAGAACCGGGAAATAGCCGTCGATAATCGCGTCAATCAACGAATAGGCGAGATAGTCGGCCTGATGATGCCGAATTGTGCCCTTGGCGGTGCGAATTCGGTCACGCACGGGGCCAAAGCAGTCAAAATCGGGTTCTTCCTGCACGGTGAGTAGATAATGCTTGCCCAAAATTAGGCTGACCTGCTCAGCCACAAAGCCGCGTCCGCTCTCACGCGGCGTCACCATCCGAGCAATTATCAAGAGCTGATCGTCAAATTCATCGACCTTGGGGCGCTGCGGCACGTTCACCACATCTTCCAGCACCAGCGGATGCAGCTCAAACACTTGGCCAATCTGCCGCAGTACGGTTTCGCTGCCCAAGCCCTGCACGTCCACCCAAGAGACCGACTCTTGATCGAGGTAGGCCGCGCAGTCCTGGGGATCATCTATCTTGATCCGAACGGCGTTTGATTCGTTGTAGTCAATCAAAAAAATGCTGGGCGGCGAGGCGTCTGCTTCGATATTGAGCGTGCCGGGAGCGCTGCCCGGTTCTCCGGCAAAATACTCGAAGTAATCGCTCTCATCTTCCTCCGGTTTGAGGTTCACAGGCAGCGAATTCGAGGCCAAATTAGCCCTTGCTTCAAGCGAGTCAGAAATCTGAGAGGATCGGCTGGTCATAGGGCGCTCGCAGATAGGGTTAGCGTGATTGTACTCAATTCATCTGCTCGATTGGTAGTTTGCCTAGATGGCAACTAGATGGCAACTAGATGGCATCCAGATGGCGTCTAGATTACAACCAGATTGCAGTCGGCATTTTTTTGATCCCGCCGCGCTTTATAGTGGGATGACTGCCTACTGAGAGAGCCGCCGTGAAAGCAATTACGCTCCTGGGTTCAACGGGTTCCATCGGCACCCAGACGCTCGATATTGTCACCCAATATCCCGATCAGTTTCGGCTGGTGGGGCTGGCGGCGCGCAGCAATGTGACGCTGCTGGCGCAGCAAATTCGGCAGTTTCGCCCTCAGATCGCGGCAATTTGCGATGCTGAGCAACTGCCCTCGCTGCAAGCGGTCATTGCCGATCTCGACCCGCAGCCGATTTTGCTGGGCGGCGAAGCGGGCGTGGTGGAGGTGGCGCGCTACGGAGACGCTGAGGTAGTTGTGACCGGAATTGTCGGCTGTGCGGGTTTATTGCCGACAATTGCGGCGATTGAAGCCGGCAAAGATATTGCCCTAGCCAACAAAGAAACCCTAATTGCCGGTGGCCCAGTCGTGCTGCCGCTGGTTAAAAAACATGGCGTTAAGCTGCTGCCTGCCGACTCGGAGCATTCGGCGATTTTTCAATGCTTGCAGGGCGTGCCAGCGGGCGGGCT
>CASBQH010000084.1 GCA_949127695.1 Synechococcales cyanobacterium PMM_0073 | reverse complement strand
CCACTGTGCTAGGGCAGCCACTGTGGCCGCAGTCCGGCTAGCGCCAGCGGCTGCGGCTCGGCAGGGGTGGGAAGTCCTTCGGCATCTTGCGTCAGCGGCAAAAACCAGAGCTGACTGTCTGTGATTACTTTGCCATCGCTGCCACGCAGCGCGTTGGTCTGCTGGCTGTTGTCAGACACGATTTGGTCAAACAAAATTCCCAGTCCGTCTGGGGCAAGGCTAATTTGAATATCACGCTGGACGGGCAGTTGCAGCAGATCAAACCATTCTGGCTCTTGAGTCGAGGCTTCGCTCTGGCCTTTGGGCGGCAGCGGAATTGCGGCAATATAGGGCTGTTCTTGGTAGGTTTCGCCCGCGAGGCGCTTGCTGTAAAGGCAATAAAGCATAGTTTGAGTCGGGTCGAAGGTGGCTTTTAAGATAGAGCCGTTGGTGGTCAGCAGCTTTTGCTCAAGCCCTTGGTTTGTCACCAGATACAGCGAGCGGGTGGGATTCTGCGGGTCAACGTTGAACTTGACGAAAGCCGCTGCCGAGCCGTCTGGAGCAAAGCTGAGAATCACACCATATTTAGGCAAAAAATCCAGAGTTTGGGCTTGGATATCCAGCGGCAAAATCGCCATCCCCTGCCCCTGCGACATGGCCAGCGACTGGCTATCTGGCGCAATTAAAAAGTTGCCGCCTGCTTCAGCCTCTACCCTTTGGGGTGCAGCATCTCCCTTGATAATCCACAGCCCCAAATCGCCCGGACTGTCGCGCTTCACCCGCTGCACGGCGATGGTTTGACCGTCGGGGGAGAGGTCAAACTTCAGGTTCTGGTAAGTTTTGCTATCCAGAATTGGCGTGATTTCGCCAGCTGGACTAGGCGACTGGAGCGGCGGCTTCGGGCTATCTCCCGTCAACGAAGGCGCATCGGCAAACAGCAAGCCCGTGCTAGCGCTGTAGAGCTGCTGATCGAGCTGTCCTTTGGCTTTGCTGCTGCGCTCGGTGGCCGAAAACAAAATTCTGTCGCCGTTGGGGTAAATCTTAAAATCCATCACGACCAGGTTTTCAGGCGTCAGGATTTCCTGCTTTTTCTGGGTGAGATTGGCCAGAATCAGCCTGCCCGCCTCTTCACCCTGCACCCCCAGATAGGCAAACGCCCGGTCGCGGCTGCGGAAGCTGCTGGCAAAGGGCTGAATCTGGCTGAGGCTTTGATCATCTATGCTGAAGCGATCCCTGGCTTTTTCTAGCTTTAGCTCAAAATTTTCGCCGTAAGGAGCTGGCCGCTCTAGCGTGTAGGCCATCCGCCGCCCCGCCCAGCTAAATTTGCCATTTAGAGCAGGCTGAATCTGCAAGTTTTGCTCAACGCTGGCGTGATCCATCGGACGGCTAAAGGCCATCACAAAAGCGGCATCGGTTGCGCCCACCTGCTGCTCTGCCCAGCTAAAGCTGCGAACTCTGGCTGAGGCGCGGTCGCCCAGCAGCAGCAGCCCGCCAATTACGATGCTCAAAATCAGCAGGATCAGAATGGCCGTGCGATCCAGCGGCTGAAGCTTGCGAGGCGAAAGGTTAGACATAGCGAACCCGGCATGTGAGGATAATTCTCAGGCACTCTATTCTAAAGCCTCTCTGCCCGCATGATTTCCTACACCGTAACGCCGCTGGGCGAAGATATTTTTCTAGTCAAGTCGCTGATTGAGCCAGATCTCTGTCAGCAGCTGATCGGGCTGATAGCGCAGCAGCGGCAGGCGGCCAGCATTTTGCTCGAAACGGTTGATAACCAGATCCGCAGCGGCGATATGCTACAGCTGGGAGGCAATGCGCCAGATGCCCCAAGTGCCCCAGAGCTAACGCAGGCCAACCAGCAGCTGATCGATCGGTTTGCGGTGATTCAGCAAATGCTAGTTCAGGTCTATGGCATCAAGTTTCCCTACGCCGAACCCTGTACGCTGCTGCGCTATCAGCCCGGTCAGTTTTATAAGCGCCATATCGACAATATTTTGCTGGGCAGCCGCTTCGAGGAGCTAGAGCAAGGGCTACCCTGCCGCGACATCAGCATTGTCGGCTACCTAAACGCCGAGTTTGAGGGTGGCGAAACTTATTTTGACCGACAGGAGGTGAAGGTCACGCCAGAGACAGGCGCGGTGCTAGTGTTTCCAGCTTCCTTCACGCATCCGCACGAGTCGCTGCCGCTGCATCAGGGCGAAAAATATGCCTTCACCAGCTGGTTATTTCATTAAAGTTCGGGCAGCTCAAACAGGCAGTTCAAACATTGGGCAGCAGCCGTCCAGCGTCACTTTAAGGCTGAACAGCGGCGATTCTGGATTGCGGCAGCGCTGCCCTCGACAGTGCAGGCAGTTCTGGCAGCAGGGGATTTCGCTGGCTTCTGGTTCTTCCTCGGCTTGGCTGAGCAATTCTTGCTGGCTGAGGCTCCGCAGCACCAATTCTTCGCCCTGCCAGCGAGCTTCGACCAAACCCGTATCGGCAAACTCCTGCCAGCGGGGATGGGCGCGGATCGCATCTGGCAAGCTAATCATCACCGCCGTTTCGAGTTCGACTAATCCACCTTCGTAGCGCAAATCAGGACGAATCTCAGGCGCGGCAGGCTGCAAAAACCGCTCGCCAATGGGCAAGGCTACCCGCATTCCGGCAGCAGGGCTATGTAGCTGGTAGCGATTTTGTAGTTCTTCCAAGCTGGTCAAATCGCTTAGATAGCTGGGCGAACCATGCGTCAGCAAGACATGCTGAGGCCGCAGATTGTGGATCAGCTGCGTCGTGCCTGCCCCGTCGCAGTGATCGCCCAGCAGATAGGTTTCCACGGTTAGCTGTCCCGATTGCCGCATCTGCTGAAGTAACGCTGAAGCTTCCAACTGCTGCATCACCCTGCGCTCCACCTCACCCAGCCGACCAGGTTGCTGGGGCAGCAGCAGCAGCCAGGAGGTTTCGGGCGGAGCGTCAGGCTGACAGTAGCGGGTTAAATCGGCATCCTGGCTAGTCAGCACCACCGCCGGAGCCTTGAGGGCTGTAGCTATCCCAAATCGCCGTAGCCGAGGTCGAATCCGCTCATCCCAAAACAGCGCCTGATGCCGCGCAAAGTTCTGTACCGCATCGGGAAAGTGATCCAGCATTTCGAGATAGATATCGCAGCCCAGCGCTACGCTGCCATCTACCCAAATATCGAGATCGCGCCCCGTAAAGTGATGGTGGCTGCGTAACAGCATCAGCAATTCTTGCCCCAGCCCCAGCGTGGTTGTTGGCAGCAGCACCGACTGCCCTGCCGAGACAGCGCGGTGAATTCGTTCGGCCAGCTGATTCTCCTGCTGACGGCGGTGCGGAAACCGAGCCGTGCCATAGCTGCCTTCTAACAGCAGCACATCAGGCTTGAGTCCGCGCAGCTCATCCAGCGGAAATCCGTCTACTAGACGCGAGTTAGATAGCAAAAAATCGCCCATATAGAGCGCAGTATAGGCACGGTCGCCGTGATGGGTCAGCAAGAGCGCCGCCGCTCCCGGCAAATGTCCCGCCGGGATTAGCTCCACAGTCAGTCCGGGCTGCACTTCTAGCGGCGTTCGCCAGGGCAACGCCTGACAAAACCGGGGCACGGTTTCGCCAATCCAATTCAGCGGCAATAGCTCGGTTGTTAGCTCGCTGGCGTAGATCGGCAGCCCTGGATAGGCGCGATGCAGCGACAGCAGCCCTCTGGCATGGTCGGCATGGGCGTGGCTGCACAGCACTAAGTCAGCGGGCGGTTCGGCCTGCGCCAAAACTGGGCTGAGGTCGCTCAAACCGCAGTCCAGCAGAATTCGATGTGACCCCATCCGCAGCAGCAAGGCCAAGCCTTCATCGGCATGACCCACCCCATAGGGCAAACATTCTAGTTCAACCACTCAGCCCCTCTCAGCTCCGCAGAGGAGCCTTTAGTGAGCTGAGCCGTTGCCGTGATAGCTGTCGGTGTCGTAAAAGCCATTGCGCGTGCCGAAAAACAGGCAGGCCAGGATAAAAATTGGCGTCAGCGCCAGCAAAATTGTTTTGACGTCCATTGTTTTAAGCTAAATTGATTTTGGCTAATTTTGACCACGGTTAAAGCCGTCTAGTTTGATTGTGAACTAGAAATTTCCAGATGGGGCTGAGATACAGCTATTCTTCAGAATTCAGCCTAGAGTTCAGCTTAAAGCTCAGCGCTGCTCTTTGACCAAATGATGCTCTAGCGCATAGCGCACCAGCTCTGCTCGATTGCTGGTTTCGGTTTTGCGAAGCAGGCTGCTGACATATTTTTCGACCGTGCGAGCGCTAATATGCAGCCGCTCGCCAATCTGACCATTAGAGTGGCCTTCAATTAGCACAGCCAGCACGTCTTGCTCACGGCAGGTGAGGCCAAGCTGAGCAGTTTGCACCTGCTGCTCGACCTCAGCTTTGGCTTCAGCTCTGGCCTCAGCCCTGGCATCTGCTGATGAGTGAGCCGCAGCCTCGGCTGAATGCAGCCGCAGCCGCCACTCTGATTCAATCATCTGCGCCCGCTCCAGCAGATTTCGCACCACGGCTCCAAGTTCGGCTAGCTCAAACGGCTTGGGCAAGTAGGCATCGCAGCCCACCTGGTAGCCGCGAATCCGCGCTTTCGTGTCATTGCAGGCGGTCAAAAAAATCACGGGCAGCAGCCGAAACGCCGGCTGAAGCCGCACCTGCCGGACAAACTCAAAGCCGTCGAGCAGCGGCATCGCAATATCCGTCACAATCAGGTGCGGCTGAAACTGACTGACGGTTTCTAGCGCCTTTTGGCCGTTTTCAGCCGTCACCACGCCATAGCCTTGCAGCTCTAGATAGTCGCTCACCGAAAGCCGCGTTCCCAAATCATCTTCAGCGACCAGCACAGTCAAAGGCATGAACGTCAGGTATGAACGAATCCCACAAAATCTCGCCGCAGCAGTCAGATTGACTCCTATCCAAACTATAGCGCCCAAGTTCGACGGGGACAGGCCAAAAACTGCCACATCCAGCCCCAGGCAATTTTTGGGCAACCGTCAGAATGGGGGCGCTTGTGACGGTAAGATAGAGCAAAAATTTATAATTCTTTAGAAAAGATTGGGTGTAGGGCATTTAACTGCGATCTTTGACAGATAGCTGCCAAGACAGATAGCTGCCAGCATCAAGCCAAGTTCAAGTCTGATATTCTTTGTGTGGTGTAGGAGAGGGCAGGAGTGCAAGACAATTTGTCGGGCGGTCAGATTGGACTAGGACAGCGACATTACTTGGAGCCAATCCGCATTGGCGTGATCGGAGTCGGCAATATGGGGCAGCACCATACGCGGGTGCTGAGCTTGCTCAAAGATGTTGAGCTAGTCGGAGTTTCGGATGTCAACGTCGAGCGCGGGCTAGATACAGCCAGCAAATATCGGGTCAAGTTTTTTGAGAGCTATCAGGATCTGCTGCCGCATGTGGATGCGGTCTGTGTGGCGGTTCCAACCCGGCTGCACTATACCGTCGGGATGGCCTGCCTTCAGGCGGGGAGGCATGTGCTAATCGAAAAGCCAATTGCCGCCAGCATTGCTGAGGCCGAATCTTTGGTGAATGCTGCCGCCGAATCGCACTGCATTTTGCAGGTGGGGCATATTGAGCGGTTTAATCCGGCCTTTCAAGAGCTGCATAAGGTGCTGAAAACCGAGGAGCTGCTGGCACTAGAAGCCCATCGAATGAGTCCCTACTCGGATCGCGCCAACGATGTCTCGGTGGTGCTGGATCTGATGATCCACGATATTGATCTGCTGCTGGAGCTAGCGGGTTCGCCGGTCATTAAGCTCACCGCCAGCGGCAGTCGCGCCGAGAGTTCGGGTTATCTCGACTACGTGACGGCGATTTTGGGCTTTGCCAACGGCATTGTTGCCACGCTAACTGCCAGCAAAGTGACGCACCGAAAAATCCGCCGGATTGCCGCGCACTGCAAAAATTCGCTCACCGAGGCCGATTTCCTCAACAACGAAATTTTGATCCACCGCCAAACCACCGCCAACTATCTCACTGACTACGGGCAGGTGCTCTACCGCCAAGATGGCCTGATCGAAAAAGTTTACACTAGTAATATCGAGCCGCTGCACGCCGAGCTAGAGCATTTTGTTTCCTGCGTCCGGGGCGGCAATCAACCTTCGGTGGGCGGCGAACAGGCATTAAAAGCGCTGCGGCTGGCCAGCTCAATCGAGCAGATGGCGCTAGACGGCAAGGCTTGGCATCAGCCAGATTTGAGCGCCCTCTACCCCGATGCTTCAGCGCTAGCGTTCTAGAGCTGGCTCAGCCGGGAGCCATTCGCAGCTCGGCCTCTAGAAAATCGACAAACTGACGGGCGGTGCGGCCTGAACGTCCATTGTGCCGGGTTGCCCATTGCAAAGCGCGAAACTCTAGCTGCTCCGGCTCCAGCGGCAAATCGGCCTGCTGCGCCAAATGCCGAACAATCGCCAAATAGGTGTTTTGATCGGCTGGCTCAAAGGTTAGCGTCAGGCCAAACCGATCGCTAAACGACAGCTTCTCCTGCACTGTGTCCCAGGAATGAATCTCGTCTGCGTCGCTGGGGCGAGGCCGATCGCCAAAGAACTCGCGAATCAGATGGCGGCGATTGGAAGTCGCGTACAGCACAATATTCCGAGGCCGCGCCGTGATGTTGCCCTCCAGCACCACCTTCAGCGCCTTGTAAGCATCGTCGTCTTCCTCAAACGACAGATCGTCCACAAAAATCACAAACTTCTGCGGCAAATCGCGCAGCTGATCAACAATTTGGGGCAAATCGCGCAGATCGGCCTTGCTGACCTCGATCAGCCGCAGTCCTTGCTCGCTATAGGCCGACAGCAGCGCCTTCACCAGCGAAGACTTGCCCGTGCCGCGACTGCCGTAGAGCAACATATGCAGCGCTCGGTAGCCCGACAGCAGCGCCGCCGTGTTTTGCAACAGCGCCGACTTTTGCGTCTCGTAGCCTACCAGTTCCTCTAGCTGAATCGGGTCAGGATGCCCAACGCCTACCAGCTGCTTTGGCTCAGCCTGCCAGCGAAAAGCGCTGTAGGTCGCAAATAGCCCTGTGCCAAACTGCTGATAAAATGCCGTCAGCTCAGGCAATAGCGCCGCCCAATCTTCAGTCTGCTTCAGCTGTAACCAAATCGGCTGCTGGCTCAGCTGTTGGACGGTCGGCTGATTGGGCGGCGTCTCCCAAACCACAGGCGTGACCTCTAGCCCAGATTTCTCCTGCACCCACTGGCTCAACTGCTTGCCCGTCCAGCTATAGAGCTGTTGCAGAGCGCGCAGATCTTGCTGAGCAGCGGCAGTCAGCGCGGCAGACTGATATTCGGAGTGCTGGCGCGTCAGAGCATTCTCGGTTCGCAACAGCTGTACCAGCAGATAATCCTGCCAGCTCAAGCCCACCGCAACCAAAGCCTGAAACCACTGCCCATAAGCCGAAAGGCAGCTCAGCGAATCTGCATCTTCGAGCTGAAGCGCCGCCAGCAGTCGCAAAAAAGCCTGACCTGCTTCAGCCTGTATCACCGCCTGATAGAGCAGCAGCGAAGCCGCCTGCCGCTGCAAAAACTGCACCGAAGCATTAAATTGCATCACGCTTTCTTACAAGAACCCGTTTAAATCGCCAGCTCATTGTAGGTTTTTAGCAGGACGCAACGATACCTGAACTAGGAGAAAACCTTTGGTAATTCTAGCGGCAGTCGGATACGGAATTTTGGCGATTGTGGGCGGCATTTTGGGCTATGCCAAAGCGGGTAGCCGAACTTCATTAATTTCAGGGTTGGTCAGCGGCATTTTGCTGATTGTGGCTGGGATTGCCTACCAGCAGAATATGGCTTGGGGACTGCCGTTGGCTGCGGTGGTGACAGTGGCCTTGATTGGCGTTTTTGCGGTGCGCTATTTCAAAACTCGTAAGTTCATGCCGTCTGGACTGATGGTGCTGGCGGGGCTGTTAGCTGTAGCCGGACTCAGCCTGCGCTAGCATTAGCAATGCTCTAGCAATATTGGCTAATATCTTCGCCGCAGTCGTCAGCCAGATAGCAGAGGGCGCGGAAGCGGAGCGCTACCACTTCTTCGTAGACGGGATTGAGCTTGCAGAGCGGCGGAATGTGAACCAGCGTTTGGCCAAATAGCTTCACATCGCGCTCAAATGGGCACTGCGACGGAATGAGCCGACAGAGCCGATGCGCTAGCGCCGGACTTTCGACGTGAACTGCGTCGAGCCAGCGGCGGATGGGCAAAAACCAGTCGAAGGTAGGCTTGGCCGGAGGCTGGAGGCTGGAGGCAGCGAATGATGCGGGCTGCTCAACCCAACCCCAGCTCACGAGAGCCAGCTTTTCTTCGGTGTTATGGTCAGATGCGTTCATGTCTCTCCTATATTCCTAAATTCAGGATGAGTGGAGTTTGATGATGAGATATACAGGCGCAGAATGTAGCAATTCGGAAAGAGTCGCTTGCTTCAGCTAAACTTCATCAACGCTAAACTGAGCCTTTTTGTCATCAACATTGGTATTTTGCCCCAATTTCTCTACGACAGATTGGGTATGACTACCCAGATTTAGGGTGGGATTTCAGTATGTTGCAGCAGGCTTCAGAGAGATTACGGGCGATGACTGGCAGCGGATAGGGGATAACTACGTGGCTATTCATAGAAAAACGCGAGGAAGCGGATGTCCTCGCGTTTTGGGGTTTAGCTTAATTTGGGCGGGCTGCTGCTAGGAGGCGACCTTAGCGGAAGAACGCTGCCTTCTACCTGCCAGTGCTGCCGGGGGTTCGGCGGGGGGTTGCAGCAGGAATACCACGGTAGGGTTGTTTTGCAGCTCGCGGCGCAGCATCCGACGCAGCGAGGCTTCGATTTCGTCTTTAAGCCGAATCCAGTCGATTTCGGCTCCGGTCGTTACGGGCTGCTTCTGGTCGTCCCAGCGGTCGCGCACCACAGACTCAATTGTTCTGACAATTTGCTGCTCTAGCTTCGACTTTTCGATGGCTGTGGCCACGCCGCGCAGATGCACTTCTGGCTTAGCCGCCCATTGGCCATTCCAGCCAATCGCCGCCGCTACGGTAATAATGCCGTCTTCAGCCAGCTGCTGCCGCTCTTTCAGCACCCGCTGATTCACCATGCCAGACTGCGAGGAATCGACTAGCTCAATTCCAGAAGGCACTTTACCCGCCACGCGAATGCTGTCGGGGCTTAGCGCCACCACGTCGCCGTTGTTGATGATCACCATATTCTCGGCTGGAATGTTCATACTCTGAGCCGTTTGTGAGTGCTTGACCAGCATCCGATGCTCACTGTTGGCAATCCGAGTCAGCGCCGCCATTGGCTCGCCCTGCGATCCGGTGGTGAGAATCAGCACGTTCTCATCTGGCACCTTGTTCAGCATGTTCAGCGGCACAAACAGGTCGTCCTGACACTGGATGTAGCCTAAGTTACGGGCATGGGCGATCACGTTCAGCATGGAGCGACCCACGACCGAAACCACGCGCCCATTTTTCTTAGCCAGATCCAAGATCATATTGACCCGATGCACCGAGGAGGCAAAGGTGGTGACGAGCAGCCGCCCTTTGGCCTGCGAAAAGACGCGATCCAGGTTGGGATAAACCGCCCGCTCGGAGGGCGTAAAGCCGGGAATTTCTGAGTTGGTTGAGTCGCTAATCAGGCAAAGCACGCCTTTTTCGCCATGCTCAGCCAAGCGCTGGAAGTCAAACAGCTCGCCGTCTACGGGCGTATGGTCAATTTTGAAGTCGCCGGTATGGATCACCACGCCGACGGGGGTATGCAGCGCCACCGTGAAGCTGTCCGCCATTGAGTGGGTGTTGCGGATATATTCCACCAAAATCGAGGGGCTGATTCTCACCACCTGACGCGGCGAAACGGTATGTAGCTTGGTGCGGTCAGATACCCCTGCTTCGGCCAGCTTGTCTTTGAGCAGCGCCATCGCCAGCCTGGGGCCATAGATCACCGGAATATCGAACTGCTTGAGGTGAAAGGCGATGCCGCCGATATGGTCTTCATGACCATGCGTCACGATCATGCCGCGAATTTTGTGGCGGTTTTCGCGCAGGTAGGTCATGTCGGGCAGCACCACGTTAACGCCGTGCATTCCGTCGGTGGGAAAGGCCAAGCCCGCGTCTAGCAGGACGATTTCGTCGTTGTATTCAAAGACGCAGGTGTTTTTGCCAATTTCGTGGAGTCCGCCGAGCGGAATAATTTTGAGGGCGTTTGAAGAATCGATTTGACTCATGCTTATCCTTTACTAAGTTGTGGTTTTGAGAAATTTGTCTATTTAGACTGTGCGGAAATCTGTGCGGAGATCTATCTGAGATTTGGATTGCTGATCTGCCTCAGAGCCTCAATGGGCTGTGCAGCCCATGCCAGAGATACGCCTCAAGAGAGCGCCTCGAAAAATGGATGGGGTGTGAAGATCAGCTATTCAGTTGTCAAAAATCTGGGGTTGAGGTTCAAGCGGTTTGATTTGGCGCATTAGCCAATTTTCAGAAGCTCTAGCTCAGTTAAGACGCTGTGCAAAATCTGACTCAGATTTTCAGATTTGTCGGCCAGCGGCAGTCTCGTTCCACCCACGCTCCAGCCCTGCATTGCTAGTGCAGCCTTGACCGGGATTGGGTTTGTCACATGGAACAATGCCTTAAACAGGGGAAATAACTGGAGATGGATTTGAGTTGCAGCCTGTACCTGCCCTTGCTCAAACGCGGCAATCATCTGTTGGAGTCTGTCACCCACTAAATGACTCGCGACGCTGACCACACCCTGTGCTCCAACTGCCAGCATCGGCAGCGTGAGAGAGTCGTCGCCTGAATAGATGTCAAAGCTACTTGGCGTAGATCGACGGATTTGACTCACCTGATCAAGGTTCCCACTGGCCTCCTTTACTGCCACAATATTAGGAATCTCAGCTAAGCGGCTGACGGTTTCAGGGAGTAAATTCTGGCTGGTGCGCCCCGGCACATTATACAGAATCATCGGCAAATCTGGATTGGACTCCGCAATTGCCCGAAAATGCTGATACAGACCTTCTTGGGGTGGCTTGTTGTAGTAAGGAACGACTTGCAGCGTTCCATCTAATCTTAGCTTATTTGCCTGCTCTGTGGCGGAAATTGCTTCAGAAGTGGAATTAGATCCAGTCCCTGCTACTACTTTAGCGCGTCCTGCTACGGCCTGCTGTACGGCCTGAAACAAGGTAAATTCCTCGTCCCAGCTCAGCGTTGGCGACTCGCCAGTCGTGCCGCAGACGACCAGCGTATCGCTGCCCTGATTAGCCAAGTGAGCGGCCAGTGCTTCAGCCGTCGCGTAGTCAACGCCGCCCTCTGAGTTAAAGGGTGTCACCATTGCAGTCATTACGCGCCCAAAAATCGTCACGCTTGCGAGCTTCCTCCGGTGAAATCCATGGTTGAAATGCTTCGAGCCCTGATCATAAGCATAAATCTCCAATCTAAAACTTTAATTCAGCCATCCTGATTCAACTAATTTTCGCCTGCCCTGCTAGAGCCGCCGGACGCAGCAGGTCTTTTTCATGCAGCAGTTCGGCAATCTGCACGGCGTTGAGCGCTGCGCCCTTGCGGATTTGATCGCCGCTCAGCCACAGCTCTAGGCCGTTGGGATGCGAAATATCCTGGCGGATGCGGCCTACCAGCACCTCATCGATACCGCTAGCCTCGACGGGCATCGGAAAGTGATTGGCCTGCCAGTCTTCGACCAGCTTCACGCCGGAAGCCTTACTTAAGATATCGCGGGCTTGTGCCACGTCAAACGGAGCCGCAAACTCTAGATTGATCGCCTCCGAATGGGCGCGCAGCACCGGAACTCTGACGCAGGTGGCCGTGACGCGCAGATTTGGCTCTGCGAAAATTTTGCGGGTTTCCAGCACCATTTTCATTTCTTCTTCGCAGTAGCCTAGCTCATTTAGCGGCGAATTATGCGGAAACACGTTGAAGGCAATCTGATGCGGGAAAATTTCGGGCACAGGCTGCTGGCCTTGCAGCACGGCCAGCGACTGAGTTTTGGCTTCTTCCATCGCTCGCGCTCCGGCTCCGCTGGCGGCCTGATAGGTGGCTACCACAATCCGCTGAATCGGCTGGACTTGATGCAGCGGATAGACCGCCACCGCCATCACAATCGTCGAGCAGTTGGGGTTAGCGATAATGCCGTGATGCTGGGCGGCGGCTTCTGGATTGATCTCCGGCACAATCAGCGGCACATCAGCAGCCATCCGAAAGGCGCTGGAGTTGTCGATCATCACGGCTCCAGCCGCCACAATTTCTTTCGCCCAGGCTTTGGAAATTGAGCCTCCGGCTGAGGCCAGCACCAGATCGATGCCAGCAAACGCCCCAGATTTAACTGGCTCTACGGTCAGCTTTTCGCCTTTGAATTCTAAAGTTTGCCCTGCGGAGCGCTCAGAGGCCAGCAGCTTCAGTTCGGCAATTGGAAACTGCCGCTCAGCCAACAGCTGAAGTAGCTCTGTCCCCACTGCGCCAGTTGCGCCCAAAATAGCGATGCGATATGAACGGGGCAAGGAATCCTCCAAGCGGCAAAGTGCGTGATGCTGCCGTCACGCCATTCTCCAGAAAGGCTAGGCAGATGGGAAATAATTTGCAGCTTATCATATTGAGCAGATTTATCGGCTCTACCCGACATCTGAAGCAGAATCCGCTACCATAGCTTATTGCGGCAGCGCTAAATCCTAGCGTCAGGGTATAGCCCTCTGCCAGCCAACTAAAGTTATGAGCCACGAACAGCGCTGCGAGAATTGCTAATGAAAGTTACCCAGGAAAAACTGCCGGCTAGTCAGATTGGCCTAGAGATCGAAATTACGCCCGAAATGTCGAAGCAGGCGTATGATAAAACGCTGCAAGAATACATGCGCCATGCAAACATTCCTGGGTTTCGCAAGGGCAAAGTGCCGCGCCAAGTCTTGATTCAGCGGTTTGGCTCCACTCGCATTAAGGCAGCAGTGGTCGAAGATTTGATTCAAGATGGCCTGAAGCAAGCGCTGGATCAAGAAAAAATTGAGCCCATTGGCCAGCCAGAGCTGAAATCTACCTTCGAGACGCTGGTGGAGCAGTTCCAGCCCGGTGCAGCGCTCACCTTTGCCGCTGCGGTCGATGTCGCGCCCGAAGTCACCGTCAAGCAATATTCTGAGCTAGAAGTTCAGGCCGAAGAATTTAAGTATGACCCGGCTCGCGTGGACAGTATGCTGGAAGACTACCGTAAGCGTTCCGCCACGCTGGTTCCAGTCGAGCGGGCGGCGCAGGAAGGCGACATGTCCACGGTTGATTTCGCGGGTCGGCTGACTGGCGAACTCGCGGAAGACGAATCTGCCGAAATTCCGGGCGGCAGCGCCGAAGACTTTGAAATTGAGCTGAGCGAAGGCAAGTTCATTAAGGGCTTCACCGAAGGCGTGATTGGCATGACGGTAGGCGAAACCAAAGAAGTTGAGGTCGCCTTCCCCGATGACTACCCGCAGGCGGAGCTAGCGGGCAAACCTGCGGCCTTCACAATCACGCTTAAAGAACTTAAAGAGCGCGAGCTGCCCGAACTCGACGACGAGTTTGCCGAAGAGGTGAGCGAATTTGAGACGCTGGTAGAACTGCGCGAATCGCTGGAAATCCGCCTGCAAAAAGAGGCTGAGCAAAAAACCACGCAGAGCAAGCAGGAGGCATTGCTGAACAAGCTGGTTGAGCAGCTAGAGGTTGAACTGCCCGAAACCATGCTGAAACAAGAGGTTGATTACTCCGTCACCCAAACGGCAATGCAGTTTGCCCAGCAGGGGTTGGATATTAAAAAAACCTTCACTCCAGAAATTGTCGCCATGCTGCGCGAACAGGCGCGCCCCGAAGCCTTAGAGCGGCTGAAGCGGACGCTGGTGCTGGGCGAAATTGCCAAGCGGGAGTCGATTTCGGTTGAGGATGAAGCGCTGGAGGCCAAAGTAACCGAAACGCTAGCTCAGTATGCAGGCCAGGATGTTGATGAGAAGCGGCTGCGCGAAGCGGTGGCCGAAGATCTGCTGCGCGAAAAAATCTTTGCTTGGCTAGAAGAGCACAACAGCATTGAGCTATTGCCTGAAGGTTCTTTGGAGCCAGATGAGCCAGAGCTAGAAGAGACCGCAGCAGAGACTCTAGAGGCATCGGCAGCAACTGTAGAAGTAGAAGCGGTCGAGGTAGAAGGTTCTGAAGCTGAGCCTGAAGCTGAGCCTGAAGCTGCGGTCGCAGAAGTTGTGGCGGAAGTCTTGTCAGAACCGGAAGTTACCACAGAAGCCGAGGCTGCTCCAGAGCCAGAGCCGAAGCCTGCCAAAGCCAAATCGAGCAAAAAAGCGAAGTCCAGCAAGCCTTCTGCGTAATTACTTAAGATTTGCGCCCTGAAGGTTTCTCAAGTTTGAGCATATAGT
>CASBQH010000083.1 GCA_949127695.1 Synechococcales cyanobacterium PMM_0073 | reverse complement strand
TACCTAGATCATGCGTAATAAACAGAATTGACATGCCGCGTCGGTCGCGCAGCTCGCGCAGCAGATCCAGCGTGCGCGCCTGTACGGTGACATCTAGCGCGGTGGTAGGCTCATCGGCAATTAGCAAAGCTGGGTTGCAGCAGATCGCCATTGCAATCATCACCCGCTGGATCTGGCCGCCGGAGAGCTGATGCGGGTAGCGATCAAACATCGCCTGCTTTTGCAGGTTCATCTGCTGCACCAAAAGACGATTGGGCAACGTTTCGTTCGGCTGTTGCTGCTGCCATTCCGCCAAGCATTGCTCCAACAGCTCGCGGTCGTCGGGCAAGAGCTTGACTTCCTGCATCAGGTTAATCGCCTGTCGGCGCGCCTCAACCATCGGTAAATCTGGGGAATGCTGCTGAATCGCTTCTACGATCTGATAGCCGCAGCTATAGACCGGGTTCAGCGAAGTCATCGGCTCTTGAAAAATCATCGAGATTTTTCCACCGCGATATTGCCGCAGCTGCTCACGCGGTAGCCCTAGCAAATTGACGGGCTGTGCCTCAGCCGATTCACGAAACCAGATCTCGCCGCCCGTCACCTGTCCGGGCGGGTGGGGAATCAGCCCCATTACCGAGAGCGCCGTCACCGATTTGCCCGATCCCGATTCGCCGACGATGCCGATTGTTTGTCCCCGCTCTAGCTCAAGCGAAATACCATCTACGGCCTTCAGCGGCAGATCGGCAGTTTGAAACTGAATTTGCAGGTCGCGGATGGTCAGAATCGGATCGCTCATGTCAGCAGGCGGTGGAGAGAACTAGCTGAATCTTAGCTGCATCTTAACAGCGCTGCGACCGCAAATACTGTAGCTGCTGTTTCAGCTTGCTCGCGCTCACTCTGGAATAATTGAGAGCGTAAAAGGCTGCCCTGACTGCACCTGATTACCCACATAGACCGAGTAGGTGCCCTGTGCCCAAACTCCCGGCACCTCAATGTTGCCGCCCGCAGAGTCATCGGCCATGATGCAGCGATCCACCGGGCCTCGAATCCAAAGCGTCGGCTGCCCTTGGCTCTGCACCTTAAACCGCAGTGGCGTCGGCTGATCGACTACCACCACCTGGGATGGCGCATCGGTAATAAACCCACACTGACTCTGCACCTGCCCTGAACTGCCCGATGTTCTGTCTGGAGAGCTGAGCGGCGTTCTGACCTCAGCAGCAGCTAGAGCGGCTGTTGCCAAGCTAGCCAGCATCGCAGCGGGTAGAACCATCCATCGATTAATTTTGTTCATTAAACTTCTCCTAAAACTCTTCCTAAAGCCGATCTAGAAACTGGCATAATCAAAATCAGACAGCGCAGGGTAAAGCTCAGTTGCTGCGAAGGAAACTTACCCCTATATCTTGTTCTACAGCGATCCTAGTTCGTTTCAGGAGGGTTTGGTGAGCCATGCTGTGCCAGTTTGGTGCCCGGTTTGATGCCCGGTTTGCGAACGCTGCGGAGATATCGCTGGCTATTGTCCCAAATGCTTTTGCCAAGCCAATTTAGCCGCTCCTACCATGCCTGCACGATTGCCCAACTCCGCCACCCGCAGCTGCAACCCCGGACGCGAGCTGGGCAGTACCCGCCGCTCTAGCTCAGCTTGAACTGTCGGCAAGAAAAACTCGGCGCTGGCGCTGACTCCGCCGCCAATGATTACGGCCTCTGGGGTGAGTACATAGAGCAAGCTGGCTAAGCCTGCCCCTAAGTCCCGTCCGTAGTCTTGCCAAAAGGCCAGCGCCTCGGCATCTCCAGCTCTGGCACGTACGCTCAGCTCGTCGGGTTCTAGCCCCGTGCGCCGCCGGATCGCCCGCACCGACGCATATTGCTCTAGCGATCCGCTGTTGCCGCTGTTGCAGTCTGGCCCCTCTGGATTCAGCGTGATCAGCCCCAGCTCGCCTGCTGTGCCGTCATGCCCCGTAAACAATTTGCCGTCGAGGATAATTGCGCCGCCTACGCCCGTGCCCAGCGTTAGTAAAATGCTGTGCCGAAAGGCACGTCCGGCTCCCAGCCAAGCTTCCCCCAGCCCCGCACAGTTGGCATCGTTGGCCAAGACAGTTGCTCTGCCCGTTTTGGCTTCCAGCCAGTCGGCTAGCGGAATATCTTGCCAGCCTGCTAGGTTGATTGCGACCCTGGCAATCCGTCCGGCGGCATCAGCAGGGCCCGGTGTACCCACGCCAATGGCCACCGTCTGGCGGGCTGGATCAAGCTGCTCAATCGCGGCAATCATGGCGCTTAATACGGCTTCGGGAGAGGCGGGCTGGGGTGTGGGAACCGCGAGTGAAGCCAAACAGTTGCCCTTCCAGTCAAACTGACCGAGCTTGATGGCGCTGCCGCCCAGATCGATACCAATCACTGATTCTGTCTCAAAGCTTGCCATGATTTTGCTCTTGAGGCTGCACCAAGTCGGGCAGCGTAAAACGATATAATCCTCAAAGAATTATAGTTTCCCTCCTCTTCACCAACCGGATATTGATGGTGCTCAAAGCGGTTTTGTTTGATTTTAATGGCGTCATTATTAACGACGAGCCGCTGCATGACAAGCTGTTAGAGCAAATTTTGATTGAGGAAAACCTGCGCCCCAACCCTGCCGAATTCCGCGAGGTTTGTTTAGGGCGCAGCGACCGCGCTTGCCTCAACGATCTGCTCTATCGGCGCGGGCGGGTGGTGACTGATGAATATTTAGACAAGTTGGTCGCTAACAAGTCGCAGGCTTATCTCCAGCAGATTGCCAAAATTGAGCAGCTTCCCAGCTACGCAGGCTTGAACGATCTGATTTTTCAGCTCAGAGCTGCTCATATCGCCATGGCAGTGGTCAGCGGCGCAGTCCGCAGCGAAATTGAGCTGGTGCTGAAGCGGCTCGACTTAGCTCAGCATTTTGCGGTGATTGTGGCAGGCGACGAGATCCAGCAGAGCAAACCAGATCCCGCAGGCTATTTGCTGGCGGTGGCAAAGCTGAATCAGCATGACCCGTCTTTACAGCTTCAGCCCGCAAACTGTCTGGTAATAGAAGATAGCTTTGCCGGAATTGCTGCCGGCAAAGCTGCCGGAATGCAGGTGGTCGGCGTGGCCAACTCCTACCCGTTTCACATGATGCAGCGTCTCTCAAACTGGGCGGTGGACTATCTCTCTGATTTAGAGCTAGACCGGGTTCAGCAAGTGTTTGCAGGCAAGCCGCCACGGGTGCAACCTGCGGAGAGCTAAATCTAGAGATCTTGATAAAAGCTGCTGTGCTTTACCCGGCTAGAAATTGGAGTTGTTTGAATGCCTGAAACTTCCAGCTCATGAGACTTTTCAGTTGTGCTTTTTGTTGAGATGAGCCTTGCCAAGCGTTATCCCAGACTAGAGTGATGAACATCCTAAGGCTAAATCTGATCATTTTCGCAGCAGTTGGCAAACAGTCTATCCGTTGATGGATGTTTCGTTGGTAACGGTGATGATTTCTAGGGTGACGGCATTCAGCACCAGAAATTACAGCAACGCCTGGATCGGCTTGCCCCCGATCAGTCTTGCAGCGCCGTGAATCAGTCCACCTCAGCTCGATCTGGCCGCGAATGTTCTTCTGATTTGACCAGTTCAAGGTCATCCGTCATCTCTGGCAGGTTAGCGGCAATCCAGCTATGGGCAAAATCTCTGGAGCCAAACAACTTCCACAGTCTTGATTCAGTATCCTGGCCGCCTCGGTTGGTAATGCCAATGCTGGGGTCAGAAATTCTCTTGATTACGAAACGCTGCATTTTATTGAGTTGAAGGTGCTGTAGCAGAAATAGCGGTTGCTTTCAAGGATAGACGGTTTCTGCCAGTGGCCTCACTCTGCCAGGGAGGGATAGCAGCAATCGACTTTGCCGAGCGTATCGAATCCCTGCCGGACTTGTGTGACCCGCATGGTATATACGTTTGAAGCTATATACTGCAAGGATCACGCATACTCGGTACAAAGCTAGGCTCATCAGATTGCAGGATTAAGCCGACCTGCGGAGCCATGACGCCCCTTGAAAAATCCATAACCCTAGCTAGGGCATTTTGCTCGGCTTCTGGGAATTATTTAGAGATTTGAATTTCCCTAAATCCTGAAACTGATGGGCAGTGAGGGACTCGAACCCGCGACATCCTGCTTGTAAGGCAGGCGCTCTACCAACTGAGCTAACCGCCC
>CASBQH010000082.1 GCA_949127695.1 Synechococcales cyanobacterium PMM_0073 | reverse complement strand
GCGGAGTTGATCGATTAACCTAGTTGCTTTCTCGCGGGGTTCGCTGAAGCCTTGCTCGCGTAGATAGTCGGTCAAGATGCGGGTGAGGCGTTCGGCGGTGATCAGGTTGCCCTTTAGTCCTTCCTCGCTGGTTTGCATTTCGTAGGCAATCAGCCGCAGCATTTCCTGCTTTTCCCGTCGCCCGATTGTATCCATCGGCAACTGCAAGCGCTTGTGATCGACATCCCAGTGATAGAGCAGCACCCGCGAAGCTTGGTCATACAGATCAGCCCGATCACGCGGTAGCTCCTGCCGTCGGTTGAGGATGGCCATCATCGTCAGCAGCAGCGGATTATCGGCCAGATTTTGGATAGCGTTGGAGTTGGCGATTGCCTCTTTCAAGCGCGTCACCAAGCGAGGTTTGTCGGGGTTGTCGCCCAATGCCAGCGCATACCAGCGATCGATAAATTCGTGGATTTCTTCGGTGTTGAGCGGCTGAATCGTGAAATGGCGGAAATTGGCATTTCGCAGACGTTCGGGATTGTAGCCAATAATCCGCGATGTAATGATAATTTGCGCTTTAGGATATTGCTGAGCGAAACGAATAATATCGTCGATGATTGCCGCTTGAGTCGAGCGCTCAAATACTTCATCCAGCCCGTCAAACATCACCAGCGTCGGCTGCGACTGCAAATATTGGTGTAGTTCCTGCTGATCAAACTGCCAGTCTGCGCCGCGCCCTCGATGCAGAAACTCCAAGAAATTGGCTGATGCTGCCAAGACATATTCGCGCAGCTCAATCAGCAGCGGCAGAGTGGCTGTTTTGCCCTCCGCCCAATCCAGCGCCAAATATTGCAGCAGCGTCGATTTTCCCGCCCCCGGATCACCGAGAATCACCGCCCTTTGCGCGTCGGCTTCGATCCCCCTTTTCTTGCTTGCCGCAGGCGCTAATCCCCCTTCAAAAGGGGGACTTTGAGCCACTCCAGTTCCTTCCTTTTCTACTCCTGTTCCCTTCTTTTTAAGGAGGGCTAGGGAGGATCTCCCCCCAAGCGCCTCCAACACTTTGCGAGACGGCTGCTGAAAATACTCGCTGCGATACTGATCCAGCGCCTCAGCAGCCAAATCGGCTTCGAGCTGTCCCTGCGCCTGCAACTGCCGCTTCAAATCTGACGGCAGCTCATAGCGCGTTGGCGGCAAAGCCTCCCGCACCGTTTGCTCAATAAACATTGTCCAGAGCTTGATCGCATCCATCCGATCCGTGCTGTCGATGTTGTAGAGCTGCAAATGCCCGTAGCTGCACTGCAAGCTGTCCCGATATTTGGCCAGATCAAAACCGGGCGAGATTTGTGCCGTGTTGTGGGCGATCTGCTCCAGTAGTTGAGCTTCCAATAGCTCCCGCAGCTCTGGCGTTTCACGCAGAATCCGCCGCACCTTTTTCAGATATTTGCTGCCCACCTGCTGCCAGTCAAACTCAGCGGGTAGCACCGGAAACGGCTTGCCTTTTAAGCTAGACTGCCGCCAAACTGCGGCTAGTGCCTCTACATCAACCGCCGCGCAGTCTTGATCAAACGCTCTGCCCAGCAGCGGCTTCACCGATTCATTCTGGACGAACTGAACTAAGGCCGGGTCGTAGCGGTCGCGGATTTCGGCTCTCGATAGCTCCTGGTCTTCCAGTTGATCTGCCACAATCAGCAGAAAAGCCTTCAGCGCAGCCGCCACCGCCTTTTTCGTCACCTCTGGCTTAGCGGCTGTAATGCCCTCTTTCAGACAGTCTTTGAAAAAATCCTTCACATAGTCTTCAGCCGCAGCCTGCCCCAGTTTTAGGACTTGCTCAAAGATCACCTTGCCCAGTTCTGCTGCGCCAATTGTGAGCAACCATTCCAGCATACTCAAATCCCAGAAGTGACCCAATCCTGCTTCTAATATGGCATCCATTTACAGCGAATTTGGCAAGATCCTCCAGCAACATACGCCTTACCCCCCAACCCGTTCGGCAAGCTCACCCAAAACTTTCAAGCGAACCGCAGCATCAGCCTTTACAATTAGAAATGTTGCTAGGGACTGGCTACCCAAATTCGGCCTGTCCTGGCGACGAAAGCAGCAGTGATTTCCTGAAGGCCAGTCTGTACTCTCATATAGTTACAGCAGCCAAAGCTGGAGGTCATCCCCCGCTCGTCGCGTTTAATCTAGAGAGCAAATATGAAAGACCTCACCCGCTATCGCAATATTGGTATCTTCGCGCATGTCGATGCTGGCAAAACGACCACAACCGAACGAATCTTGAAGCTGACCGGCAAGATCCATAAGATCGGTGAGGTGCATGAAGGCGCGGCGACGACAGACTTTATGGAACAAGAGCAGGAGCGCGGCATCACGATTCAGTCGGCTGCCACCACCTGCTTCTGGAATGACCACCAGCTCAACATCATCGACACCCCCGGCCACGTTGACTTCACCATTGAAGTCTACCGTTCGCTGAAGGTGCTAGATGGCGGCATTGGCGTATTCTGCGGTTCAGGCGGCGTCGAGCCTCAGTCTGAAACCAACTGGCGCTATGCCAACGACTCGAAGGTGGCCCGAATTATCTATATCAACAAGCTCGACCGCACCGGCGCAGACTTCTTCCGCGTGGTGAAGCAGGTCGAAACCGTGCTGGCCGCCAAGCCGCTGGTAATGGTGCTGCCGATTGGCGTAGAGGAGCAGTTTGCTGGCGTGGTCGATCTGCTCACCCGCAAAGCCTGGGTCTGGGACAACTCTGGCGACCCGATGAACTACGAGGTGCAAGAGCCGCCTGCGGAAATGGCCGAGCTGATTGAAACCTACCGCGAGCAGCTGATCGAAACCGCCGTGGAGCAAGACGACACGGTGATGGAGAAGTACCTTGAAGGCGAAGAGCCAACGCTAGACGAGCTTAAAATGTGTATCCGCAAGGGCACCCGCGATCTGGTCTTCTTCCCCACCTACTGCGGCTCCTCGTTCAAAAACAAGGGCGTGCAGCTGGTGCTGGATGCGGTGGTAGACTACTTGCCCAACCCAATGGAAGTGAAGCCACAGCCCGAAGTTGACCTCGAAGGCAACGAAACCGGCAAATTTGCTGAGGTTGACCCCGCCAAGCCGCTGCGGGCGCTGGCCTTCAAGATCATGGACGACCGCTACGGCGCGCTCACCTTTACCCGGATCTATTCCGGCACGCTTTCCAAAGGCGACACGATCCTCAACACCTTCACGGGCAAAACTGAGCGGATCAGCCGCCTGGTGGAAATGCACGCCAACTCGCGTGAGGAGATCGACTCGGCTCAAGCGGGCGACATCATCGCCATTGTCGGCATGAAGAACGTCCAAACCGGGCATACGCTCTGCGATCCCAAAAACCCGGCAACGCTGGAGCCAATGGTCTTCCCTGATCCGGTGATTTCGATTGCCGTCAAGCCCAAGACCAAGGGCGGCGATGAGAAGATGGGTCTGGCGCTGAACAAAATGGTGCAGGAAGATCCCTCCTTCCACGTCATGACCGACGAAGAGAGCGGCGAAACCATCCTCAAGGGCATGGGCGAACTGCACCTCGACATCAAGGTGGATATCCTGAAGCGGACGCACGGTGTGGAAGTCGAAGTGGGTAAGCCGCAGGTGGCCTACCGGGAGTCGATTACGCGCCGACTGGAAGACCAGTACACCCACAAAAAGCAGTCGGGTGGTTCGGGTCAGTTCGGCAAGATTGAATATATCATCGAGCCGGGTGAAGCGGGCACGGGCTTTGAGTTTGAGTCGAAAGTGGTGGGCGGCGCAGTGCCGCGTGAATATTGGCCTGCGGTGGAGAAAGGCTTCAAGAGCAGCATTGAAAAAGGCGTGCTGGCGGGCTTCCCCTGCGTAGACTTAAAGTTTACGCTCACCGGCGGCGCATTCCACCCGGTAGACTCTTCGGCCTTGGCCTTTGAGATTGCTGCCAAAACGGCCTATCGTCAGTCGATTCCCAAAGCGGGGCCGCAGCTGCTTGAGCCGATCATGAACGTGGATGTCTTCACCCCCGATGACTACATGGGCGATGTGATTGGCGACCTGAACCGCCGCCGGGGAATGATGAAATCCCAAGAAGCGGGTACAGTTGGGGCGCGGATTAAAGCTGATGTGCCGCTGAGCGAAATGTTCGGCTACATTGGCGACCTGCGGACGATGACCTCCGGGCGCGGCCAGTTCTCAATGTCGTTCTCGCACTATGCGCCTTGCCCCACCAGCGTGGCGGAAGAGGTGATTAAAGAAACGAAAGAGCGGCAGGCTGCTTCCTAGTCTGTAACCTGAAGCCGCGACGAGGCTAGAGCAGTTTTACTCTGGCTTCGTTGCGGTAATTTTTTATGCACGAGTCTATGGATCGAAAGTCTCCTCGCACCGAAATTATCCTCAGTCAGTCGCGAGTGGTGCTAAGCCACCAATACAGCGACCAATATCTCGACTGGAATCCGCAGCCCGGTGGCTATCTAGAAATTGAAGGTCAAACCTATCTGGTGCTAGAGCGCAAGCATCGCTACATGCTGAAAGCCGGACGCTACGAGCTGCATCAGATTGTAATGCATGTGCAAAAGTCGCAGGTTCCCGCCGAACGCAGCCTGGTGGACGGGCAGTGGGTGATTGGCGATGTGAGCTGTTTCTACAACGCTCGCTCTGAGATTCTACGCTGTGCGATTAATCCATCTGGCCCCTGCGCTCGCTGTCGTCACTATCGACCCATTCAGCCCTAGAAAAAATCAATTCCTTATAATCTATCTATGAAGCAGGCAAAGCAATTTACAGGCATTATTGAACGCGAAGAGCAAGGATATTTCTCTCTTTGCCCTGGACTCGACATTGCGAGTCAAGGCGAGACAGGAGAAGAAGCCAGAAACAACTTGATCGAAGTAATCGAATTCTTTTTTGAGACAGCTGATCCGACCGAAATTGCCAGCCGATTGCGCGGAGAGCTATTTGCCACCCATTTAGAAATGACAGTCAGGGTCGCCCCGACTGCTATCTGAGTAAAGGCAACCTGCCAAATTTATTATCATTGCAGAGAACCGCACTTCAACTTGAATCAGAGACAGCAAAAGATCGATCCAATTGCCCTTACAATGATTTGGATTTGAACGCATACCCCTGGTTTTGAGCTATGCCACGTCGCACTGACCTCCACAAGATTCTGCTGATTGGCTCTGGTCCAATTGTGATTGGCCAAGCCTGCGAGTTTGACTACTCCGGCACTCAAGCCTGCAAAGCCCTGAGAGACGAGGGTTTCGAGGTGGTGTTGGTCAACTCCAACCCAGCCACAATCATGACCGACCCCGAAACGGCAGACCGTACCTATATTGAGCCGCTCACCCCAGAAATCTTAGAAAAAATCATCGCCAAAGAAAAGCCAGATGCGCTCCTGCCGACGATGGGCGGGCAGACAGCGCTGAACCTGGCGGTGGCGCTAGCCAAAAACGGAGCGCTAGAGCGGCATAACGTCGAGCTGATTGGAGCGAAGCTGCCCGCAATTGAAATGGCCGAAGACCGCAAGCTGTTTAAAGAAGCGATGCAGCGAATTGGCATCGGGGTTTGCCCGTCGGGGCTGGCGACGACGATGGCCGAGTCGCGGCAGATTGGCAAGCAGATTGGCTCTTACCCGCTGATTATTCGCCCTGCCTTTACGATGGGCGGCACGGGTGGTGGCATTGCCTATAACCAGGAAGAATTTGAAGAAATCTCGCAGTCGGGGCTAGATGCCAGCCCCATGTCGCAGATCTTGATTGAGAAGTCGCTGCTGGGCTGGAAGGAATATGAGCTAGAGGTGATGCGCGATCTGGCCGATAACGTCGTGATTATCTGCTCGATTGAAAACATCGACCCAATGGGCGTGCATACCGGCGACTCAATTACGGTGGCTCCGGCGCAGACGCTGACCGACAAAGAATATCAGCGGATGCGGGATGCGGCGGTGAAGATCATGCGCGAGATTGGCGTGGAGACGGGCGGCTCCAACGTCCAGTTTGCCGTCAACCCCGAAACCGGCGAGATGGTCGTAATTGAAATGAACCCGCGCGTCTCCCGCAGCTCGGCCTTGGCTTCTAAGGCAACGGGCTTCCCCATTGCCAAGATGGCGGCTAAGCTGGCGGTCGGCTATACGCTAGACGAAATCCCGAATGACATTACCAAGAAAACCCCGGCTAGCTTTGAGCCAACAATTGACTATGTGGTGACGAAGATTCCCCGCTTTGCCTTCGAGAAATTTCCCGGCTCGCTGCCAACGCTGACCACCCAAATGAAGTCTGTGGGCGAAGCGATGGCAATTGGCCGCACCTTCCAGGAGTCGTTTCAAAAGGCGCTGCGGTCGCTGGAAACCGGACGGGCGGGCTGGGGCTGCGACCGCGCCGAGAAGCTGCCCAGCCTAGAGCAGATTCGCTCTGGCCTACGAACGCCCAACCCGGAGCGGATTTTTACGGTGCATCAGGCGATGCAGATGGGGATGAGCGTCGAGGAAATCTACGAACTCACCGCTATCGATCCCTGGTTCCTCGACAAGATGCAAGAGCTGCTGGAAACCGAAAAGTTACTGCGGAAACACCCGCTTAAAAATCTCAGCCGCGAACAGCTCTATGCCGTGAAACAGCAGGGCTTCAGCGACCGTCAGATCGCCTTCGCCACCAAAACCACCGAAGACGAGGTGCGGGCGTTCCGTAAAGGCTTGGGGATTGTTCCAGTCTATAAAACCGTCGATACCTGTGCTGCCGAATTTGAAGCACTCACGCCCTACTACTACTCTACCTACGAGTCAGAGGTGATCGAGCTGAGCGAAGCGCAGGAAGAGAAAAGTGGCCTCGTCGAATCGGAAGTGCTGCCCTCTACGCGGCGCAAGGTGATGATCTTGGGCGGTGGCCCCAACCGAATTGGCCAAGGCATTGAGTTTGACTACTGCTGCTGCCATGCCTCCTACGCGCTGGGAGCCGACGGATTTGAAACCATCATGGTCAACTCCAACCCCGAAACGGTTTCTACGGACTATGACACCAGCGACCGCCTCTACTTTGAGCCGCTGACCAAAGAAGACGTGCTAAATATTTTGGAAGCGGAGCAGCCGGAGGGCGTGATTATTCAGTTTGGCGGACAGACGCCCCTGAAGCTGGCCCTGCCGCTGCAAAACTACCTGGATCAAAACCCGGATGTCACGACCAAAATTTGGGGCACTTCGCCTGACTCCATCGACGCTGCCGAAGACCGGGAGCGGTTTGAGAAAATTCTGCGCGAGCTAGAAATTCGTCAGCCTGAGAACGGCCTTGCCCGCAGCTTCGAGGAATCCTTGCAGGTGGCCAAGCGGATTGACTACCCGGTGGTGGTGCGTCCGAGCTACGTGCTGGGCGGGCGGGCGATGGAAATTGTCTACTCTGATCAAGATCTGGAACGCTACATGAAATATGCGGTACAGGTGGAGCCTGACCACCCGATTTTGATTGACAAGTATTTGGAAAATGCGATTGAAGTGGACGTGGATGCGCTGGCCGATGCGGAAGGCAACGTGGTGATTGGCGGCATTATGGAGCATATTGAGCAGGCCGGCATTCACTCCGGCGACTCGGCTTGCTCCATTCCGACGATTACGCTTTCGCCCGAAATTCTAGAAACTATCCGCAGCTGGACGATTAAGCTGGCCAGAGCGCTGAATGTAATCGGGCTGATGAACGTACAGTATGCGGTGCAGGGTACGGTGGAGGGTGATCGGCTGTATATTTTGGAGGCTAACCCACGCGCCTCACGCACCGTGCCGTTTGTCTCGAAGGCGATTGGCGTACCGCTGGCGAAAATGGCCTCGCGGTTGATGTCTGGCCAAACGCTGCCGCAGCTCGGCTTCATGCAGGAGGTGCTGCCGCCACATATTTCGGTGAAAGAGGCGGTGCTGCCCTTTGCTAAGTTTCCCGGCACCGATATTATCCTTGGCCCTGAAATGCGCTCGACCGGCGAGGTAATGGGCATTGACACCGACTTTGGCACAGCGTATGCCAAGGCTGAACTTGCCGCCGCGCAGATTTTGCCGCTTAGCGGTACGGTGTTCATCTCCATGAACGACCGCGATAAAGAAGCTGCTGTGCCGATTGCCAAAGATTTGATCGATCTGGGGATGAAAGTAATTGCAACTGCGGGAACGTGCCAGGTGCTGAAAGAGAATGGCCTGGATGTGGAGGCAATCTTCAAGGTGCATGAAGGCCGTCCGCATATTTTAGACGCAATCAAAAACGAGCAGATCCAGCTGATCATCAATACGCCGCTGGGTGCAACTGCCCAAATTGACGACCGCACCATTCGTCGCACTGCGTTGACCTACAAAATCCCAATCGTCACCACCGTCGCCGGAGCTAGAGCCACCGCCGCCGCGATTCGATCGCTCCAGTCTCAGCCGCTGGATGTGAAGGCGATTCAGGATTATGGGGTGACGTAGATCAAGTCAACTACGCCCAGCCCTAGATTGAAGGTTGAGCGTAGCCGAAACCCGTTCACCGATTAATCAAATCGTCAAGCTCAGCGAATAGTTGGTTGAATTACTATTGTTGCCGTTTCTGGGATTCACTCTGATGAAATAAGCACCTGCCTGTAAAGATTGCGTGATTTCGGTGAGGAAACCACTGGGAAAGTTGTCAGAAGCTAAAATCTCGTTGTTGTCGATTAGGCCGTTACCGTTGATGTCACGAATCAATTGAATTCGAGTGCTATCAGATGATCCGGTAGCTTTCGCTTGCAGGGTAGCTGCGCTATTCAGCGTGAATTTGTAGAAGTCATCAGGGTCGGCAATACCGACATATTCTTTGGCAATGGCTGGACTACTAGAAAGCACGCCAAGATCGCGAGCTGTAGAGAGCGTATTGCCTGGATCAGTTGCTCCACTTCCGCCAAATGGAGTCGTCACCAAGCTCAGCTCATACAGCGTAGATATCTCACTACTGCCGTTACGCGGATCGACTTTGATAAAGTAAGCACCAGCTGGCAGATCTTGAATGATATTGGTCGCGAGATCGTCTGCAAAATTATCAGAAGCTAAAACCTCGTCATTATCAATCAAGCCGTTCCCATTAGTGTCGCGGATCAGCTGAATTCGAGTACTGTCAGATGTCCCTTTGGAAGTTACCTGAAGGTTGGAGATATCGCTCAAAGTGAACCTATAGATATCAGTTGGATCAAGCCTTCCTATATACTCTTTGGCAGTCAATGTGCCGGAAACTACGCCGAGATCGCGAGCAGCGGGTAGCGTATTTCCTGGATCGGGTGCTCCACTGCCGCCAAATGGGGTATTCACCAAGCTGATTTGGTATTGAGTCGATATGCTGCTGCTTGAAGGTTCTACCTTCACGAAATAAGTGCCTGCTGGTAAATCTTGGGTAACACCGGGAAGATTCGTAGAGCTGAAGTTGGTGACAGAAGCTAATATCTCCGCACTATCAACTAAACCGTTCCCGTTGCTGTCCTGAATCAGCTGAATTCTGGTGTTGCCAGATGTGCCATTGACGCGCACCTGAAGATTCCCCATATCACCGATGCTGAACTTGTAGAAATCGATTGGGTCAGTGGTACCCACGAAATCTGAATTCAGGTAAGTTCCAGTCAGAACGCCAATGTCGAGAGCTGATGCCAGCGTGTCAGGTGCCGGAGCTGGAGGGCTAGGCGGTAGGGTGATAGGCGGTGGGGGAACCACTGCGACTGGCGTGGCAGTAGTGTTCAGCTTATATCTCACCTCGCCCTTCAGCCGCTGGACGCCAATGTAGTAAGTGCCTGCCGCCAGCTGGCCGCCAAATGACCTGGGTTTGGGGCTGCTTTTGAAGCTCTGAAAAACAGACCCGTTGCCGTCTCGTAGCGTCACTTTAACGGCAGATTTGGAATTGCCCTTACTCTTAATGCCTCCCAGCGTCAGGCCAAAATCGCTGGCACCAGACAGGCTAAATCTGGCGAAGTCCAGCTTGTCTTTTTTGCCGACAAACCCATTCACGCCCTTGTTGCCGCCCAGCGTGCCAATATCACGAGCGCCTCTGAGGTTGTTATCTTTCTTGCTAGTTGACATACTTTTTTTGGCAGTAGATTTACAGGCAAAAAAAGTTGAGCTTGCCGCTCTGATTGCTTTTAGAAGCGTAAGCTCAAGCTGTTTTTGCGTATTTTCAAGGATTTCTCCCAAATCTTAGCGACCAGACATCCAGGGTGTCAGCTGCTTCAAGAACTCTTCACAGTAAGTTTTATACAGATTTATACAGAGAGCGGCTTAAGTACCGCTACTGCACTGTTCACCCGCCAAGCGCAAGGCATTGTCGCCCTGACCGTTTGGCCCTGTAACCGAGATCCAGCCGTTGCCGTTGGGCGCTTCAATTTCCGCCCAGATCCGGCCATCCGTGCCAGAAACCTCGCGAGGGGGATTGGTGGTAGCCAGCACAACCGAACCTGCACCATAGACACCCAAGGCCGCAGAATTGCCGTCAGCGGTGGTGCGAACCGTCAGCTGTGTCGCTCGCACTTCGTAGCAGGCGCG
>CASBQH010000081.1 GCA_949127695.1 Synechococcales cyanobacterium PMM_0073 | reverse complement strand
TTTCGTCCAGGAGGCTGCACGGCGGGCTATCCAGCTCCCAAAGCGGCGGCGGACTTGGTCATGATCAGCAGTCGTTTGCTGGATGAGGGAGCCGTGGATGGCCTCGTAGGCAGTCCGCGCATTCTGTTTGAGCCGGGAGTCTACCAGCTGACCAACTTTCAGGTGCAGGGCATTGGCACTGATCACGATGACGTGAGAGGGCGACGGTTTGGCGTGAATGTCGTCTGGAAATGGACGCAGGGCGGCGTGAATATTTTGCATCTGGGCGGGGCGGCGGCTCCCATTACCACCGAGCAGCAGATTTTGATGGGGCGTCCCGATGTTTTGTGTCTGCCGGTGGGCAATGGCGCGAAAGTCTTTACCCCAGAAGAAGCGGCGGCAGCGGTGCGGCTGCTCAACCCCAAGCTGGTAATTCCGACTCAGTACCGAACGGCGGCGGCAGATGAGGCGACCTGCGATATTCTGCCGATTGATAATTTTTTGAGCTTGATGAGCGACATCCCCACCCAGCAGGTGGGCAGCTCCATTACAGTCGCAGCAGGCAATTTGCCCAGCAGTCCGCAGCTTCGGGTGATGAATCTCTCGTAGTTTGGCGAATGTAGCTAAAGTGACAATACACCTACTCAGAAATTCTTATGATGCTGGCCTAATCCTGTCTCAGCTAGAGCTGCGGCTCGATTGGGTCACAGGCGTTTGGAGAAATTTTGACGATGAGTACAGAGATTGAGATTGAGCGATCAGATCCACCCGGCGGATCGCCCTATACCGGCTGGCAGGCGGCTGTGGCCAACTATTTCAAGTTTGGCTTTTACCGCACCAACTTCAAGACTGAAATCCTGGCGGGCGTCACCACCTTCATGACGATGGCCTACATTTTGGTGGTAAATCCGCTGATTTTATCAGACGCTATTTTTCTCAGCGAGCCTAAAGATCTGTTTGCCGAACTCGTCGTTTCCACGGCGATTGCCTCCATGATTGGCACGCTGGTGATGGGTTTGCTGGCCAAATATCCATTTGCGCTAGCTCCCGGCATGGGCATCAACGCCTTCTTTGCCTACTCCGTTGTGCTGACGCTGGGGATTGAATGGCGGGTGGCGCTGGCGGCTGTGTTCATCGAAGGACTAATTTTTATTGGCCTAACCGTAACCGACCTTCGGCGGCATTTAATTACAGCTGTGCCCGATGTGATCAAAACTGCAACCACTGTCGGGATTGGCATGTTTCTGGCCTATATTGGCCTCAGCGGCAATGTGGCCGTCGGCGGCGCAGGGCTGATTGTCGCCAACGAAGTCACCAAAACGACCTTTGGCAGCTTTGCTCAGCCGCAGACAATTTTGGCAACGCTGGGGATTTTTCTCACCGTGTTCTTTATGGTGCGGCGAATCAAAGGGGCGCTGCTCTGGGGGATTGCCGGGACGGCGATTTTGGGCTGGCTGCTGGGTGTAGCCAAGCCGCCGACTGGAATTGTGGCGCTGCCGGTATTTCCTTCGCATCTGTTTGGGCAGGCGTTTGTCGGGCTAGGCGGCATCAATGCTGGCAACCTGATCGACTTCATTGCGGTTCTGCTGGTGTTTTTGTTTGTCGATATATTTGACACCATCGGCACGCTGTCGGGCGTGGGCACTCAGGCGGGCTATATCGACGAGAATGGCGAACTGCCCCGCGCCAATCAGGCGCTGTTTGCTGACGCGGTGGCTACCACCTCTGGAGCTATCATTGGCAACTCGGCGGTAACGACCTTTGTCGAATCAGCGGCAGGGGTGGCTGAGGGCGGTCGCACCGGGTTTACGGCAGTGGTGGTGGCGGCGCTGTTTGGCCTTTCGCTATTTTTCGGCCCCATCTTCGAGGCGATTCCCGGCTTTGCCACGGCTCCGGCGCTCACCATTGTGGGTGTGCTGATGATGATGTCGGTTAAAAATATCAACTGGGATGATCTGGCTGAGTCTGTACCAGGCTTTTTAACGATCTTTTTCATCCCGCTAGGGTTCTCCATTGCGGCAGGGCTTTCGGCTGGCCTGATTGCCTATCCGCTAATTAAAACCTTCCAGGGCAAGTCACGAGATGTGTCGCTGATCACCTGGATTTTGGCTGTGCTCTTTGCGGCGCGCTTTGCCTTTATGGCAATTCGGTTTGGCCCAGTAGCAGGCTAGTGTACAGTTCACTCCTGAGATCTAAATGATTTAGCGATTCGAGTGATAAATTAACCACAGCGTTGCATCACCCTCGAATCTATGAGCGATTGGTATCAGCAAGAAGCCGCCCAAGTTCTGCAAGCTTTGCAGAGCGACCCGCAGACCGGCCTGAGCGCCTCCGAAGTCAGCCAGCGGCAGCAGCAGCATGGCACCAACGAACTGCGCGAAGCTGCCGCCAAAAGCCCCTGGCTGATGTTCTGGGAGCAGTTGACCTCTACCACCGTGCTGGTGCTGATTGCCGCAGGCGTAGTGACGCTATTTTTGCAGGACTACAAAGACGCGATCGCCATTTTTGCGGTGGTGCTGTTCAACGCCGTTCTGGGCTTCACGCAGGAATACCGGGCGGGCAAAGAGTTTGCAGCCCTCCGCAAGATGGCAATTCCCAAGGCAAAAGTCTGGCGTGACCAGCAGTGGCAGCAGGTGGATGCCCGCGATCTGGTACCGGGCGATATTTTTCAGCTGGAAGATGGCGATCAGGTGCCCGCAGATGGCCGCTTACTAGAAAACACTAATCTCAAAACTCAAGAGTCAGCCTTTACGGGCGAATCAGAGGCAATCGAAAAAAGCGTTCCGGCCATTTCTGGCAATGATCTGCCGCTGGGCGACCGCCGCAACGTGGTCTATATGGGCACTGCTGTCACCTACGGGCGCGCCAAAGCGGTGGTGACAGAAACCGGCATGGAGACTGAGCTGGGCAAAATTGCTGGCTCCATCCAAAACATTGAGACTGAGCAAACCCCTTTGCAAAAGCGGCTGGACGGGCTGGGCAAGCGGCTGGCGCTGGTGGCGCTGGTGCTGGTGGCAGTCATTTTTGGCTTTGGACTCTGGCGCGGCGAAAATATCACCCAGCTATTTCTGACGGCTGTTAGCTTAGCAGTGGCAATCATTCCAGAAGGTCTGCTTGCGGTGGTGACAATTGCGCTGGCGATTGG
>CASBQH010000080.1 GCA_949127695.1 Synechococcales cyanobacterium PMM_0073 | reverse complement strand
TCTAGAGTCTGTAAATTTCTGGGTGTCATTGAGCAGCTCGCCCGCGAGTAAACTGCGGGCTAATGGGTCAAGTACAATAAAGTGCACTGAAACTCTTGTCCAGTCTGCCTACCCTGCGGGAAGGCAAAGCCTACAGCAGACTTGTTTCATTAGCCCGCAGTTCACTCGCGGGCGGGACGTAATGAAGTCAGAAAGCTGGATTGACACAAAATTCTGGACAGACTCAAGAGCAGCCTAGCCTAACGATCTCGCAGCCGTCTGGCTCCTTGGTAGAGCAGCCCCAGCCCAACGATCTGCGCTAGATGATACAGATCAGCCGCCGTGAGAGCGCCAACGGTGAGCCGACTGTAGAGCAGCAGCAGCGCTAGCCCAGAGCTGAAAATTCCGCCAATTAGCCAGGGGGCAGCTGCCATAGGTCGCCAGAGCATTAGGAGCAGCACCAGTCCTAGCGAAGCCATATAGTCGAGCGCCACTGCCTCAAAGCTAGGGGAACGGCTCCAGAGCCAGAGTGATTTGCCCAGAGCAGCCCAGAGCAACCAACTGCGAGCCGGCGGCGGCAGGCTGCCAAAAACACTGCCGCCCAGCAGCATTAAGCTAGCGCCGCTGAGGCTGTAGATCATGATTTGCCAGAGGTCATGTCCTAACGCCCCCATCTGAGCAGAAAAGCCGTGGCAAGTGCCGCCCAGAGCTGCTGCCCAGCCGACCAGCCCGAAAGCCATGCCCCAGCAGCCGATCGAAAGTTGCCGCTTCAGCCAGCCGCCGCGCAGCAGAAAGCCTGTAAAAATAAAGGCAGCCCCTGCCAGCAGATAGTCTGTGAGCATGGTGATAGGCTCGCTCATGGGGGCAGGTTACTCAAGCAAAGCCAGCAGGAGCGTCAAAGCATGGGAATCGAAATCGAGCGCAAATTTTTGGTGCGGCATGACGGCTGGCGAAATCTGGCCGAAGGCTTGCTTTACCGACAAGGCTACCTCACTCTTAGTCCGGGCTGCACGGTGCGGGTGAGGATTGCAGGCGAGCAGGGCTATTTGACGATTAAAGGCGCAACAGCTGGGATTAGCCGCGCTGAATATGAGTATGGTATCCCACTCGCCGATGCGACAGAGCTGCTGGAGCTTTGCCAGCCGCCGCTGATCGAAAAAACGCGCTATCGGATTCCGGCAGCGGCGGGCTTGGTCTGGGAAGTAGATGAATTTGGCGGCGAAAACCAGGGGCTAATCGTCGCAGAAATTGAGCTGACCGACGCTGAGCAGCAGATCGAGCTGCCAGATTGGATCGGCTCAGAAGTCTCGAACGATTCGCGCTATTTCAACGCCAATTTAGCAAAGCAGCCGTTTAGCCGCTGGTAGAGGGCGCATCAATTACAATTCGGCTGAGTCAACGGCAGGCAGTTCGGCCAGCTGACGCGCCTGCAAGGCTTCTTCGGTTTTGGCGCGATTCAGCTTTAGCACCAGCACGCCCAGCGGCGGCAGGCAAAGATCAATCGAGTAGGGCTGGTTGTGCAGCGACCATTCTTCGGCCCATTTGCCGCCCAAGTTGCCCATATTGCTGCCGCCAAACTCGCGGGAATCGCTGTTGAGCAGCTCGGTGTAGAAGCCAAACTCTGGCACGCCCACCCGGTAGTGCGAATGCGGCTGCGGCGTGAAGTTGCAGACTGTCACAATAAACTCTTTCGGGTCGTCTTTGGCGCGGCGCAGGAAGGCGACGACGCTATGCCGATTGTCGCTGCAATCAATCCACTCAAAGCCGTCAAACGAGAAGTCTTGGGTATAGAGCGCGGGCTGGCTGCGGTAGAGCGCGTTGAGGCGACCCATGAAGTAATTCAGCTTGCGGTGTGGCTCTGAGTTGAGCAGATGCCATTCCAAATCGCCCCAGACGTTCCACTCTGTCCATTGGCCAAACTCCATGCTCATAAACAGAGTCTTCTTGCCGGGATGGGTAAACATATAGGCATAGAGACAGCGCATATTCGCCATTTTCTGCCATTCGTCCCCCGGCATTTTGCCAATCATTGGGCTTTTACCATGCACCACCTCGTCATGCGACAGCGCCAGCATAAAGTTTTCGGTGAACGCATACATGATGCTGAAGGTGACGTTGTTTTGGTGGAACTGCCGGAACCAGGGATCCATGTGGAAATAGTCCAGCATGTCATGCATCCAGCCCATGCTCCACTTCAGGTTAAAGCCCAAGCCGCCCATGTAAGTCGGCCAGGAGACCATTGGCCAAGTGGTAGATTCTTCGGCAATCGAGAGCGCCCCCGGAAAGTAGCCAAAAATCAGGTGGTTGAGCTGGCGCAAAAAGTCAGCCGCCTCAATATGCTCGCGTCCGCCATACTGGTTGGGCACCCACTCGCCGGTGGGGCGCAGGTAGTCGAGGTAGAGCATGGAAGCCACCGCATCGACCCGGATGCCGTCAATATGGAACTTGTCGAACCAGAACAGGGCGTTGGCCACCAGGAAGTTTCGCACCTCGTTGCGGCCATAGTTAAACACCAGCGTGCCCCATTCTTTATGCTCGCCCTTGCGCGAGTCGGCATATTCATAGAGCGCCGTGCCGTCAAAATTGGCCAGCCCATGCCCGTCTTTGGGAAAGTGACCCGGCACCCAGTCCATGATCACGCCAATCCCGTTCTGGTGGCACTGATCGACAAAATACATAAAATCTTGCGGGCTGCCGTAGCGCGAGGTGGCCGCATAGAACCCCGTCACCTGATAGCCCCAAGAGCCATCAAACGGGTGCTCTGTGATTGGCAGTAGCTCGATATGCGTAAAGTTCAGCCCTTTGACGTAAGGAATCAGCTTGGCGGCTAGCTCCCGATAGGTCAAAAACCGCGCTCCGGGCTTCAAGTCGGCCACCAGCACCGGCGGAATCAGCTGGCCGTTGCCGTCATAGGCGGGATCTTTATAGTCGCCATGCATCCAAGAGCCGAGGTGGACTTCATAGACCGAAATCGGCTGCTGGAGCGGGTCGCTGTTCCGCCGCTGCTCTAGCCAAGCTTCGTCGTTCCAGCAGTAGGTGGTCAGATCTGAGACAATCGAGGCGGTTTTGGGACGGACTTCTTGCTGGTAGCCATAGGGGTCAGTTTTTTCAAAGATGTGACCAGCCTGATTCTTCACCTCATATTTGTAGCTCGCTCCAGGCTTGACGCTGGGAATAAACAGCTCCCAAATGCCGCCGTCTCGAATCCGCATTTGATGCTCGCGCCCGTCCCAGTGGTTAAAGTCGCCCAGCACTGAGACATTGCGGGCATTGGGTGCCCAGACTGCGAAGTAAACGCCCGCAATCCCGTTTACCTGCGTCAGATGTGCCCCTAGCTTTTCGTAGATCCGGTGGTGGTTGCCTTCGCCAAATAGGTGAATGTCAAAGTCAGTCAGCAGCGGCGACCGGAAGGCGTAGGGGTCATAGGTGACGCGCTGATGTTCGCCCTCCTGAATTCGGAGCTGATAGTTCGATAAATCTGCTTTTTCTAAGACACATTCAAAAAAATGCGGATGATGCACCGACTGCATGGCCTGCTCTTTGCGCTCTGCTGGCAAAATTACCCAAGCCGCATCGGCACGAGGCAGATAGGCGCGGACAATCCAAGTCGATTTGCCGTTTTCTTGAATTTCATGGGGGCCAAGCACTTCAAACGGATCGTGATGTTGGTTCCAAACAATCCGGTCGATCTGGTCGGGAGCAACGGTCATTGACATGGAGTTACCTACCTAAGTCGCTAAATCAAATATTGAACGAGTTATGAAACTGGCTGAGTTGAGCGGGTTTTGACTAAAGCATTTTGACAATAGAAAGCTGCCCAGAGAGCGAGCGACACCGCCGAGAACAGGCTTGGCTCATCCATCCCACAGCCAGC
>CASBQH010000079.1 GCA_949127695.1 Synechococcales cyanobacterium PMM_0073 | reverse complement strand
GAACCAGACAACGCTTTCACTTTATCCTGTTGGTCTCAGACTGGAAAGTCCTGAAAAGCTTATTCTATAAGCAATTCTAGACGAATTAGACCCGGTGTAATATATTCTCTCACCTGGATTTAACACCTAGACAGGTATCGTTCAGCAGCAGATTGCACAGTCGTCCTGTCACAGTTCAATCCACTTTTCCTATAGCCCTTCCCACAACAGCTCGCCGCTGCCTCCGACGACCTCACCAATCGAATAAGCTGCAATTGCCTCAGCTGTCAACTGGGCGATCAGCGGCTCGACTTGAGCAGGTGGGGCAATCAGCACATAGCCAATGCCCATGTTGAAGGTGCTATACATTTCGGGCAGGGTGACTCCGCCCACTGCGGCCAGCCAGCCAAAAATTGGCGGCACTGGCCAACTGCCATGCGCTACCCGAACTGATTGATGCTCACCCAGGCAGCGGGGCAGGTTTTCGGGTAGGCCACCGCCGGTAATATGCGCCATGCCGTGAATTTTGAGTCCTGCCCTTAGCGCAGCCAGCACGGGCTTGACATAAATCTGCGTCGGCGTTAGGAGTAAATCAGCGAGAGTCTGGTCGCCTAGCTCGGCGGGGCAGTCGCTCAGCTTGACGCCAGACTGCTCGATAATCTTGCGTACTAGACTATAGCCATTGCTATGAATCCCTGAGCTGGCTAAGCCAATGGCAATATCGCCAGGTTGCACTGCCGCACCGCTAAGAATCTGGTTTTTTTCGACAATGCCAACGCAAAACCCGGCCAGATCATACTCGCCCGCCTGGTAAAATCCCGGCATCTCAGCCGTTTCGCCGCCCACTAGCGCACAGCCTGCCTGCTGACAGCCCAGCGCAATTCCAGCTACTACCTGCACCAGCTGGTCTGGCTCTAGCTTGCCAGTCGCCAAATAGTCTAAGAAAAACAGCGGCTCAGCCCCGGCAGTGAGCACGTCATTCACGCACATCGCCACCAGGTCAATCCCGACCGTATCGTGCTGCTGACAGTCATGCGCCAGCTTCAGCTTCGTGCCAACGCCATCTGTGCCTGAAACCAACACCGGCTGGCGATAGCCTGCGGGCAGCTCAAACAAACCGCCAAAGCCGCCAAAGCTGCCCAACACCTCTGGGCGATAGGTGCGCTCTACCGACTGGCGGATTTGCTGCACAAATGCCCGCCCTGCCTCAACATCTACACCCGCCTGCCGATAGTCCATCTTTACTCTGCCTCTCTCAACTCAGCCTTAAACCGAACAAACCGCATTGTACTCGGCAGGCGCTGAGCGGGCGCAACAAATTGGCGAGGGGACTGAGCGCCTACTGGTTTAGCTGCTCTTCAATTCTGGCGCGAAGTCCAGCATCTTGCTGAGCCTGAGCCAGAATCTGCGAGAAGCGCTCTGGTTCAATCCCCTGCGACTCTACCGCCTGAGTCATCTGCGCTCTGGTGGCTTGATTCAGCTCCTCAAGCTTGCTGATTGCCCGCTCAAATTGCCCTTGCTCTTGCGAAGTCACAGCAGGCGTTGGCGCAGGAGCCTGCGGATCTCGCTGGGTTTGCAAGATCTGTTGAAACCGATCAGCGCTCAGCTCTTCGCCTGCTAAAATCTCGGTTGCCTGCTGCTGTGCCCCTTGCCGAATCGTTTGAAACTGCTTGATGGCGCTGGCAAACTTTTCGACCTCAGCCTGACTGACTGGGGTGCTATCAGCTGCCGGACTGGGTGAAGCCTGGGGAGCGGGACTCTGCGGGCTAGCCTCTGGAGCCGGAGCCGGAGCCGGAGCCTGAGCGAGCGCCGGAACTACCCAGAGGCCAGTCCAGAGACTCGTGCAAACAGAGCTGACGATTAGAAACTGCTTTAACATTGAGCTTTCCTCCATCAAGACAAGAGCTAAGCGGGCAGATTTTCCCAAACCTACCCTGAATTTTGTAGAAAACAATGAGCCAAAAAACTACTGATATAGTTTACAGAATCTAGCAGCGGCTTGAACTCTCCAATCGAGATAGATTGCAATTGTCAAAAGAAAGATAAGCTTTTATGACATACGGGTTGCCCAACCACCACTTTGCCCAACCTTGCCAAAACTCGTATGATGACGCCGAGTAAAAAGCTAGATCTAAGATGCGAAATCTATCCCAGTTTGGCAGGCGCTGGCCAATTCAGCTGACCCGGCAGTTTGGCACTGGCGCAGCTTTGGTTGCAATTGGAGCAGGCTTAATCCTTGCCCAGAGCCTGACTTCAGCCGGACTGGCCAAACCCTGCGTTGCCAGCTGCGGCTCGCGCCAGATTCAGTTTACGCCCGGTCAGCGCATCCAAATTTCGGTAGTCAACCGCACCTCCAGCCTGGTGCAAGTCGAGCAGATTTACGGAACCAGCCCGATTGCCCTCTTGCCCAGCCAGGAAGTGGCCGTTGATCCCAACTTTGGCACCCGCCCTAACGCCTCGCTGGTATTTTGGGATGAAACCGACCTGCCGCTGCGAGTCTCGCTGTTTCGGCCTGCCGCCAATCAGCTGCGAATTGAACTGCTGCCCGGTGGCAGGCCACCCGGCGACCGCTCGGTTTACATTGAAAACGACGGCAAGGTGAAGATTTTTTAGTTAAATAAAGATCCTCATAGGTAAAACTCTCTAGCCCTTTTCCCCCAATTTGCGCGTGGCTTCTGATCGCTTCCCCCAACAGCGCTGGCATCTGGCAACCGCTCAGCCCGAATCAGCGCATTTGCTCGCCCAGGCGACTCAGCTGCCTGAGCTGTTAACGCAGGTTTTGCTGAACCGAGGCGTTGCTACGCCAGAAGCCGCGCAGCTGTTTCTCAACCCAGAGCTGCAAATTCTGCCCTCGCCGCTAGAAGAGTTTGCCGATCTGCCAATGGCGCTAGAGCTGCTGCTGCGCGCCATTGCCGAGCGCCAGTATATTGCGATCTGCGGGGACTATGACGCCGACGGCATGACCAGCACGGCGCTCTTGCTGCGGGCGCTGCGCTACCTGGGAGCCACCGTCGAATATGCCATCCCTAGCCGGATGCAGGAAGGCTACGGCATCAACCGCCGCATCATCGAAGAGTTTCACGCCGAGGGCGTCGGGCTGATCCTCACGGTTGATAACGGCATTGCCGCCTATGAGCCAATTGCCCGCGCCAGAGAGCTGGGCATGGCCGTGATTGTCACTGATCATCATGACCTGCCGCCAGAGCTACCCCCCGCTAACGCCATCCTCAACCCGAAGCTAATTCGGCCAGAGTCGCCCTACCGGGGAGCGGCTGGCGTGGGAGTGGCCTATATTTTGGCGGTCTGTCTGGCGCAGAGCCTGCAAAAAACGCAGGACTTGACTACGCCGCTGATCGAGCTGTTTACGCTGGGCACGATTGCCGACTTGGCTCCGCTGACGGGCGTGAACCGCCGCTGGGTCAAACGCGGCCTGAAGCTCTTGCCCAAGTCACGCATGGCCGGGATTCAGGCGCTGATTCAAGTCGCCGGACTCAGCCAGGAAAAAGCCTTGAAGCCAGAGGCAATTGGGTTTCGGCTGGGCCCGCGGATCAACGCCATTGGCCGACTGGCTGACCCGCAGATTGTGATTGAGCTGCTGATTACTGACGAAGATGGCCGCGCCCTAGAGCTGGCGATGAAATGCGAGCAGGTGAATCAGCTGCGGCAGCGCCTCTGTGAGCTGATTGAACAAGAGGCGATTGCCTGGTGTCTAGAAACCAGATTCAATCCGCAGCAGGAGCGGGTCTTGGTGATTGTGCAGCCCGGTTGGCATCATGGCGTGATTGGAATTGTCGCCTCGCGGCTGGTGGAGCGCTACGGCGTGCCGGTGTTTATTGGCACGATTGAGGGTGAAGCCAACGCAGAAACCGAGGCGAGCGAAGCAGAACCCGCAGAACCTGCCAAAATACGCGGCTCGGCGCGCGGCATTCCAGAATTTGATGTGTTTGAGGCATTGCAGTTTTGCCATGATCTGCTGGGTCGGTTTGGCGGGCATCGGGCGGCGGGTGGCTTCACATTTGAGGCCGCCAAGCTAGAGGCGGTGCGGGATCGCCTGCGCGAATTTGCCCATCAGTCGCTGCGTCCCGAACATCTGAAGCCGCTGGTGAGCGTAGATGTGCAGGCCAACTTCCGCGATCTGACGCTGGCGCTCTATGAGCAGATGGATGTGCTGCATCCCTGTGGGATTGAAAACCCAGACCCGATCTTCTGGACGCCCAACGTGCGCGTGGTTGAGCAGCGGCAGATCGGCCAAAATCAGGCGCATTTGAAGGTGACGCTGGTGCAGAACTCTGACCCCAGCCATAGCCTGCGGGCAATTGCTTGGCGCTGGGGGGTCTATCATCCGCTGCCCAATCAAGTGGATGTGGCCTATAAGCTGCGGCTGAATGAATGGCAAGGCACGCGCTCAGTTGAGCTAGAGCTGGTGGGGGTGCGGGAAAGCCAGCCAGCTGATAGTTCTGAGCCGTTCCAGCAGCCCGATCTTTCCAAGACGGCTCATTTAGAAATCGCCGGCCATCGGCATCGCGTCAGGCAGATTGTCGCCGATCTAGAATATCTGCCCGCGCTGGGCGCTGAGCCAGTTGCTGAGCCGATGGTTGCGCCGATTGCTAAGCCCGTTTCTCAGCCGAGTCAAGCGCCTGTGACGCAAGAGGCCGATCACCTCAAGCGCATTCGCCAATTAGAGCGAGTCATTCAGCAAAAAGATCAGCAGATTGCTACTCTCAATCAGCAGCTGGCGGTGGTTCAGCAGCAGTTTGAGGCGCTACAGCAGCAGCTTGATCAGCAGCAGCTCTTTCAGCAGCTGGCTCAACCCAGTTCAGTTGCACCGTCTGTACCGTCTGAACCGCCTGCACCGTCTGAACCACCTGAGCAGCCCAAGCTGCCCGCTCTCGTTCAGCTTCAAGCCGATGACCCCAAGCCCTGGCTCATCCACAGGCTAGGCGAAACCGTCTGGGGTCGCCTCGATAGCCGCAGCCAAAAAGACCTGACTGCCGCCTACAAAAAATATGCGCTGATTCAGACCAGCCTGGATGCTGCTGCCGCCACTGACTATATTGCTACTGACTATTCTGATGTGGGGCTGCGGCTCTGTTCGGTGATCGAACGCGAGGTAATTCAGCCGATTTTTAAGGAGCTGCATCAGTTTTTGCTGGCGGCGGGCGAACCTTGCGAAGTGGGCGGTATCTCGCTGCGCGCCCGCAAAAAATATACGCTGGGTATGCTGCCGCCGCTGCTGGCCGCTGAATGGCAGTCTTGGCAAGAAGAGGCGCTGCTGGGCGACGGCACAGGCGAGCTGTATGGCGCTGTGCTGGCCGCGCCAATTGACCCGACTGACCGCGAAACCCTGCAAATATTTCTGGCGCAGTGGGAGCATCCGCTGAGCCGCTGGCTAGAAGGCGCTGATCTGTCAGCCATTGCCTCGACCATTGCTCAGATTGATCGACTGCTAACGCTGGCCGCCGATGCCGAAATTCCGCTCTCTGATTGGCAGTTTCAGCATTTGCAAAGGCTGGTGATGGGGGCAGAGGCCACAGAACCGCTGGGACTGCTGCTGCAAATCGATCAGGCGCAAACTGACTGACCCCACCTTGCTCTAAGCGCAACCCGCCCAAGCATTCCAACCTCAGATTGGTTAAGCTGACTGCCTTCTGCTCATGGAGGCAACTTGAGCTTTAAAGGAGCAGTTAAACCATTGCGTCAAGACTGGCTTTCCAACGTTCGAGCCGATCTGCTGGCCGGAACGGGGGTGGCGCTGGCGCTGATTCCAGAAGCGATTGCCTTTTCAATTATTGCGGGCGTAGAGCCAAAAGTAGGGCTTTATGCTTCTTTTATTTCCCAACCGCTTCCAATAAAAACTAATCCAACATATTCCAGCATCATCTGACTTTTTCTGACTTTTGCCGACCGACATATCGAATTTCAGAATTTAGATTAGATGCATGGTTAAACAAAGCAATGAAGTTAACCATAACCCAATTATCTAATCTAACAAAAGGACAAACGAACAATGGCACGTATCGATGGAACGAACATAAACGATCAGTTGTTTGGTACTTCTGAGGCTGATTTTCTCAATGGTTTAGCTGGCAACGATCTGCTGTTTAGCGATGCTGGTGACGATATCCTGGACGGCGGCACAGGTATCGATACAATGCGCGGTGGCAGCGGTAACGACAGGTATACGGTAGATAACGCTGCTGATCTGGTCATTGAAAACGCAAATGATGGGATTGATACGATTGAGGCAAACGTGAACTTCACTCTGAGTGCAAACGTTGAGAACATGATTGTTGCCGGTATCGGTCTGCCCATATCCGGCGTCGGCAATGAACTCGACAATAGACTCGTTTCTGCTGCTGCTGCCTCTGTCAGTCTGTTTGGGTTGGGTGGAAATGACACCATAATCGGCGGAAACGGGAATGACGTTCTCGATGGCGGTACTGGAAACGACACAATGAATGGCGGTAGTGGCAGCGATCTCTACCGGGTGGACAGTGCGGGTGATGTGGTGCAGGAAGCTGCAAATAGTGGTATTGACACGGTGATTTCCAGCGTTAGCCATACGCTATCGGCAAACGTGGAGAACCTGACGTTGTTTAATGAAGTGCTCAACAGCACTGCGTTTAACGGCACTGGCAATGAGCTGAACAACGTGATCATCGGCAACGCCTTCAGCAACATTCTTCAGGGTTTGGCAGGCGACGACAACATTGACGGTGGGTTTGGGGATGACACGCTAGAAGGGGGAGATGGTAACGATATCTTGAACGGCAACTCAGGCAATGACATCTTAAACGGCGGCGCAGGCAACGACCGGATGATCGGCGGGTTGGGCAGTGATACCTATCTCGTAACTGATGCGGGTGACATTGTGGACGAAGGGAGCAGTGGCCTCACTGGTAGTATTGCTTTCGGGGGGCTTGATCTGGTGCGCTCAACCGTTGACTTTACCCTAGGCCGCAACGTGGAAAACCTGACGCTGGACGGCACCGCCACCAACGGTACCGGCAACGAGCTGATCAACCTAATCATCGGCAACAACAGCGCCAACATCCTAGACGGTGGGGCGGGGGGCGACACCTTGCGCGGTGAGCTAGGCAACGACATCTTGCGCGGTGGAGCAGGGGGCGACAGCTTGACCGGCGGACGGGGCAAAGATGTGATGACCGGCGGCGAGGCTGGCGATGGCTTTGTGTTCGATATCAATGCCACTTACAACCAGGCGGCAATGGGCAAAGACGTGATCAAAGACTTCACGGCTGGCTCAGATCAAATCGTGCTGGATCAGACCACCTTCGGGCCAATCTCCAGAGCCGATATTGCCCTCGTCGTTGATGATGCGGATGCAGCCATCAGCGTCAAGAAGATCACCTACAGCGAAGAAACCGGCAGGCTATTCTTCAACGCCAACGGAGCTGCCAAAGGCTTCGGCAACAACGGCAGCGGCGGCTACTTTGTCACCCTGCAAGCTGCGCCTAGCCTTTCGGTGAGCGATATTGTGATTCAGGCATAGCCCTAAGCAGCATCTGCCTAAACTTTGACTCCTGGTTCTAGTCTGGCTTCTACCCGAAGCCAGACTTTTCTGCTTGAACTTCAATCGGGACAATCGCTAAGGCAAGCGGCAAATTGGCAAAGACAGACCGAATTAACGCCTCAGTCTTAGCTTGTTTTACGCGCATCTTTTAGCCCAGGGCAAGGCGAAAAAGGTGGAGCAATCGATCAAATTCTGCTCAAGTTCCGCCGCACCGGAGTTGATGTGGAATTAATTGGCCTGAATGCCGCCAGCGCCGATTTGGTCGAACGCTTGGCTAGTTACAATTAGCCCAATACCTTAGAACAACAAAATTCTGGACAGACTCTGATTCAGCCGATAGCTTTGGGCTGCGCGAATCTATCACCCACTTTCGGAGTTTGCCAGTCTGGGGGTATTGTTTAACCTGAAGTCTTTCCCCTGAATAAGCTCAATAATCGGCTGGATTGGTTCAACGTCGTCTTTCACTAACCAATCTCCCATGACTGATCAACAAACTGCTCCGCTGCTGGACTGCCTGCAACATACGGCTCGCGCTGAACGCGCCGCGTTCCATACCCCCGGCCATAAGCAAGGGCAGGGAGCGCCCGCCGCCCTGGTCGAACTGCTGGGACAGGCGGCATTGCGAGCCGATCTGCCCGAACTGCCGGAGCTGGATAATCTGTTTGCCCCAGAAGGCGTGATCGAACAGGCGCAAGAGCTGGCTGCTGCGGCCTTCGGAGCCGAGCAGAGCTGGTTCTTGGCCAATGGCTCAACCTGCGGCCTAGAGGCAGCAGTGCTGGCCAGCTGCAATCCGGGCGAAAAGCTGATTTTGCCACGCAATGTCCATCAGTCAGTCTGGTCGGCGCTCGTGCTTTCTGGGGCGCTGCCAGTCTGGGTGGAACCTGACTTTGACCCAGACTGGGGCATTGCCCATTGCCTGACACCCGCTCAGGTTCAGGCCGCTCTGCTCGCCCATCCTGACGCCAAAGCAGTGCTGGTGGTGTCGCCCACCTATCACGGCATCTGCGGCAACCTAGCGGCAATTGCCGAGCTGACCCATCAGCAGGGACTGCCCTTGCTGGTAGACGAAGCGCATGGAGCGCATTTTGCCTTCCACCCAGAGCTGCCGCCCGCCGCGCTGAGTGCCGGAGCCGATCTGTCGGTGCAGTCGATTCACAAAACGCTGGCTGCTCTCACTCAGGCGGCGATGCTGCATGTCCAGGGCGAGCGGATTGACCGCCAGCGGCTGGCTAGCGCCCTGCGGCTGCTCCAATCTACTAGCCCCAACTATCTGCTGCTGGCCTCTCTAGATGCCGCCCGACGGCAGATGGCGCTAGAAGGCGAGATGCTGCTGGGCGAAACCTTGCGGCAGACGGCGGCGGCGAAGCAGCAAATTAGCCAGATTCCGGGGCTTTCGATCTTGCAGCCCCTAGACAAGCCTGGATGCTGGGCGCTCGATCCACTGCGGCTGACGGTTGGCGTGATTGGACTGGGCATGACGGGCTTTGCGGCAGACGAAATTCTGCACCAAAAGCTGCGGGTCACGGCTGAGCTGCCCGCTTTGCATTCGCTCACCTTTATCATTACTTTTGGCAACAGCGCCGCTGATCTAAAGCAGCTGGTCGAGGCGCTGCAACAGCTCGCTGCCGAGAGTCCTGCCGCGCTTGCCGCTGGCTCTGTTGGCCTGGAGCTGTCCAGTCCGCCTGTGCTTGCTCCAGTTCTGCCAGTCTTGCCAGTCTCGCCCTCCCTTTCGCCGCGTGATGCCTTCTTTGCCACAGCGCAGCGATTGCCGATTGAGCAGGTTGTGGGGCAGCTCAGCGCTGAGCTAGTTTGTCCTTATCCGCCGGGGATTCCAATCTTGTTTCCAGGCGAGGTGATTACCCCAGCGGCAATTCACAGCCTACGCCAAATCTTGGCCAACGGCGGCGTTTTAGCGGGCTGTGCCGATCCTGATCTGGCTAGCCTCAGCGTGATTTCTGGTTCTCTACCTGCTTCGCTATAGCTATTTTCTATAATCATTTCCTGTCACCATTTTCTGTAACCATGCCTTCTCCCCTCTGGCCTTACGTCACCCCCGGCATTCCGGATGCCCTATTTGAGCGGCTTCCGGGCATTCCGCTCAGCCAGCGCGAGGTGCGGCTGCTGCTGATTGCCCAGCTGCGGCTCCAGGCTGATTCGGTGCTGTGGGACATTGGGGCGGGTACGGGCACGATTTCGGTGGAGGCAGGTTTGCTCTGCCCAGCCGGTCAGATTGTGGCAATTGAGCGCGATGAAGAGGTGGCCAGCCTGATCCGCCGCAACTGTGAGCGATTTGGCGTCAAAAACGTGCAGATTCTCGAAGGCATGGCTCCCGACTGTTTGGATCTGCTACCACAGCCGCCTGACTGCGTTTGCATTGAAGGCGGGCGGTCGCTGAAGGCTATTTTGCAGGCTGTCTGGCTGCGGCTGCAACCCCAAGGCCGAATCGTGGCCACAGCCACCAACTTTGAAACGCTCTATGCGATCTCTGAAGGGCTGGCAGAGCTGCAAGCTCGTAACATCGAAGTGGTGCAGTCGGCCATCAACCGCCTGGAAACGCGCGGCAATCACCAGGTATTTGCGGCCTCTGATCCAATCTATGTCTTAAGTGGAGAAAAGCTGGAATAGCGGCTGAGCGCTGCGGATCGGTGCTAACGTTTAAGATACGCAAGCTGCCTTACTTGACTGGCTTTTGACGCTAAGTTTTTGATGCTGAGTCTGAGCTGACCCGCAGTCTAACCATAGTCCAACCGTCAGGCAACCGGATTTCCAGCTCCCAGATCCCGCATTGTTGACAACGCTCTATGCCTTTACCGCGCCTGCTCAGTGCCATCGTTGCAATTATTTTAGCCCTGGGCATGATTGTCTTGGGCGGCTGGTACTTCACGCTGGGCTTTGGCCTGATTGTCTATCTGGGGCTGCAAGAGTATTTTGACCTAGTGCGCGCTACCGGCATTTTGCCAGCGGCCAAGACCACAATTGCCGTCAGCTTGATTTTGCTAGTCACCGCTAATTTGACGCCTAATCTAGTAGATGCGGTGATGCCAGTTGCCGGAACGCTGATCTGCTTTTATCTGCTGTTTCAGCCTAAGCTGGCCACAATTGCCGATATTTCTTCTTCGATTTTGGGGCTGTTTTATGCGGGCTACTTGCCCAGCTACTGGGTGCGGCTGCGGAACCTGGGCGAAACCGCCAATCTGCCGCTAGGCGGCTATCTGCCGGAATGGCCGATTGCGCTCCCGGATCTGCCGCAGGGACTCAGCGTGACGCTGCTGGCCTTTGGCTGTATCTGGGCGGCTGATATTGGTGCCTACGTGTTTGGCAAGCTGTTTGGCCGCACCCGCCTGACGGACATCAGCCCCAAAAAAACGGTTGAGGGCGCTGTGTTTGGCGTTTTGGGCAGCATGGCGGTGGCCAGCTTTGGCTCGCTGGCGCTGGGCTGGGCGGGCGCGCCGCTGAGCGGTATGGCGCTGGGGCTGCTGATTGGGATTGCCAGTCTGCTGGGCGACTTGACCGAATCGATGATGAAGCGCGATGCGGGCGTGAAGGATTCGGGGCAGCTGATTCCGGGGCATGGCGGTATTCTCGACCGCACTGACAGCTATGTGTTTATTGCGCCGCTGGTCTACTATTTTGTGACGCTCTTGCTGCCTTTACTGCCAGACTAAACAGACTGAATTTTGAACAGCTGCGGCGTCGAAACCCGGTTGCTACCATCGCTCAGCGTATAGCTAAACTGATCATCTAGGCCATAGCTAAAAATTTGCGAGACTGCGCCCTCAGTCGAGCGCCAAGCCAGAGTCTGGGCGGAGAAGCTGGGAAAATCGTCGTTTTTGGCATCGGCTGTGAGCTGGCGCACCCTGCTGCCGTCAAAGTAAAAGATTTCGCGCGTGGCGACTCCCTCGGCGCTGAGGCTCCCCGTGGGGCTAAACCAGACTGCCTTATTCCCCTGCAAGCCAACCGGGCGGTCATCCACCTGATTTTGGGTGAGCTGGGTGGTGCTGCTGCCATCGTTGAAAAACAGCTCATAGCTGCGCTGCCCGAAGCTGTCCGGCGCTCCAGCCAAGCCGCGCCAGAGCAGATTATTGCCCGATAGCTCCACCACATAGTCATCAAAGCCGTTCTGGGTCAGGCGCTGAATGCTGCTGCCGTCAGAGCGGCCATCAGCGCGATAGATCTCATAGCTCTTGACTCCCAGCCCGTTCAGTGATCCGCTGCGGCCAATCCAGGCAATGCTGCTGCTGCTAACATCGCCGATAAAATCGTCGATGTCGTTCTGGGTGATTTGAGTCATGCTGCTGCCGTCGTAGAGCATGATCTCGTCGGTGGCTGCGCCCAAATTGAGTCCGCCAATTTTAGAAGACCAGGCAATTCTGCTGCCGCTAATCCGAGGCGCGCTGTCGCTGACGCTATTGTTGGTCAGCTGCCGGACGCGGCTGCCGTCAAAGTAAAAGATTTCCCCCGTGGGGCGACCGCTGGCGTCAGCCGCGCCGACTTTCGCCTCCCAGACTGCCGTTGCGCCGTCAAAGTCGCTGAGGTCTTCGTTGACGCTGTTGCTGGTCAGCTGCCGCACCTGCCCTGCCCCGGCATAAAATATCTCTGAGGTGACGCGGCCTGTGCTGTCGGCGGCTCCCACCGGACTTGTCCAAAACAGACTGTTGCCCGCCACGCCGACAAAATTCTCGTTGACGCTGTTGCGAGTCAGCTGCCGAGCAATACTGCCGTCGTAGTCAAACAGCTCGTAGGTGGCCATGCCCTGATTTGCAGCGCCAATTTGGCTCGACCAGACCAGATGATTGCCATCAATTCCTTCGGCTCGCTCGTTGACGTTGTTTTGGGTGAGCTGATAGGTCTGGCTACCGTCGTAAAAAAATACTTCGGTGTCGCTGCCGCCGTCGCTGCCGCCCGTGCCCACCCACAGCACGTTGAAGCCTGAGACCAGCGAGCCATTCAGCAGCGAGCTTGAGGCAGTTCCCAGCAGCTTGATGCCGTTGTTTTGGTAGAGCAGCCGCCCCTGATCTACGTCAGCTTGGGTGAAGCTGCTGCCTACGGTGAGGGCAACGCCGTTGAGCAAGAGCCTGCCGTTGCGGGTTGCGCCGGTAATGCTGTAGCGGAGGCGATCTGCCGATTGCAGCGCGTCGGTGGCTTGCAGGTTGGCAGGGGTAATGGGGGTAGCGCCAGCGTTTAGGCCAGTACTTAGGCCAGTATTTAGGCCAGTATTCAGGCCAGTTCCACCCAGATTGGGCAGCGGGTCAGCCTTGCTAAACCGCAGCTGAAAGCGAGTCTTGCTGAGGGTTCTGTTGCGAACTCGGATTAGGTACGCGCCCTTTTTGAGCTGACGGCTAATAAACTCTGAGGCTTGACCAGCCTGCTTAGACTGGCCAACCACTTGGCGCTTGAGGTTGAGCAGCGCCAAATCTGCGTTGCCTGTAAACCCATCAAGGCTGAGATAGACCGGGCTGCTTCGCGCTAGCTTGAACTGATAAAACAGATCTTTGCGCTTAGCCAATTGGCTAGAAATCTCGCTGGGACGATCAGAAAGCGCAATGCGGCGAACGGGAGAGCGAGATTTCGATCGGGTCATGCAGGCAGGCTCAAAAATTGCTCTTTAGGAGAATAGCCTGTCCAATTTAGCTTCACATCATAGAGATTGCGGAAATCTGGCCGCCAGATCACCGAATCTTGATCTGACCGCCGCTCATTTTAAGAAATATTACGCAGGCGCTCGGCTGATGATCGACTCTAGAGACTGTCGGTGAATTTACCTATAGCCTGACTCGAAGCTTTTGCTACGGGCGGCTTTCAGCGGCTGTATGATGTACCCCGTTCGAGTTGGTACTACAAACCCGTTGCCGTCGATCAGATGCGAGTTGTATTTGATGAATCTTATTGACGCTCAATAGATAGTCACGCCGTTTTACGGCATCCGGCGACAGCTTAGTTGGCGACTCAAGGCGAGCCTGTCAACCATAAACGAGTCGCACGACTGATGCGCGTGATGGGGATTGAGGCAATCTATGCCAAACCGAGAACCAGTTTGCCAGGGGAGAAGGTCAGACGGTATCCATATTGGCTCAAAGGGATGAAGATAGATGAGCCAAATCAGGTTTGGAGTACGGATATCACCTATTTGAGGCTGCCGCAGGGGTTTGTGTATTTGGTAGCGATTTTGGATTGGTACAGCCGATATGTTTTAGCCTGGAGGGTGTCCAATACGATGGATGTGAGTTTTTGTTTAGAAGCATTAGAATCTGCATTAGATGTTGGGAAACCGCAGATATTCAATAGTGCGGAAGGGGTAGAGCCTCAGGGGGGTGATGACTCATGAATAAATTTGAAATTCTCACGCCCTTAAACTTTACCGTCCGCACCTCAGAAGAATATTGGGAGAAGTTGATCATCAAGCATCCAGACATCGGTGATCTGGAAGTAGAAATCCAACAAGCACTGACCGATCCCGATGAAATTCGCCGTAGTAGCCGCGATCCTAACCTGCTGTTGTTCTACCTCGTTCTCAAAGAAAAACGCTGGGTAGTTGCCGTTACTCGCCGCTTAAATGGCGATGGATTCCTGATCACAGCCTATCAAACCGATGCAATCAAAGAAGGAGAAACCCTATGGCACAAGTGAAGATTTACTATGAACCAGAGATGGAATTGTTGACCGTCTTTTGGCAACCGCCCCGCAAAAATCAAATCGCCACCGAACTCGGCGATGGGGTTATTTTGATCAAAGATGAAACGACGGGTGAACCCATTGGCATGGAACTTCTATCCTATCGCCCTAGTGATAATCGCTTTGATGCCGTCAGTGTTGAAATGGGTCGGCT
>CASBQH010000078.1 GCA_949127695.1 Synechococcales cyanobacterium PMM_0073 | reverse complement strand
GATTTTCCCCATTCGCTACGTCGAGCCAGAATTTGTGCTGGAAGGCGGCGGTCATCTGATGGTGGTGAACCGAGCAGCCCAAGTCTCGACGCTGATTCAGCGGATTGTTGGCTAGGCTAGAGTGAATCAACAGCCTGCGCCCCCGCTTGGCCTGTAGGTTTGCATCAGGCTACCCGCTAGTTTCTGCGGTTTGAGCTGAATTTGGCCGCATCGCTCAGCAGCAATTCCCAAAAAACATCCCCAGATCTAGAAATTTATGGCATCCTATAGCCAATATCTGGGGTTGAAGTCAGTGGTTGAAACTAGCCTGGAAAAATTTTGGCATCAGGTTTTAGAGCAGCTCCAGCTTCAGCTTAGCCGCCCCACCTTTGAGACCTGGATCAAGCCTGCCGTGCTGGAGCAGCTCGAAGCCGATCGGCTGGTGATCTGCACGCCCAATCCTTTTGCCCGCAACTGGCTGCAAAAATACTACGTCAAAACCATCGCCGAAGTAGCCGCTGCCATTCTGGGTCATGCCGTCGAGATCCAGATTGTGGTGCGCTCTGAATCTGCCGAAGCCAGCGATCTGCTCTGGCCGCTGCCCGCTCAGCCTCCAGAAGCCCAGCCAGAAGCTCAGCCAGAACTCCTGCCTGGTCGGCTGAAGCAAACTGACCTGAACAGCCGCTATGTATTTTCGCGGTTTGTGGTGGGAGCCAACAACCGCATGGCTCACGCTGCTTCGCTGGCCGTCGCCGAATCGCCGGGACGCGAATTTAATCCGCTGTTTCTCTGCGGCGGCGTGGGTTTGGGCAAAACGCATCTGATGCAGGCAATTGGCCATTACCGCCTAGAAATTAATCCAGATGCCCGGATTTTCTATGTCTCGACCGAGCAGTTTACCAACGATTTAATTTCGGCAATCCGCAAAGACAGTATGCAGAGTTTCCGCGACCATTACCGCGCTGTGGACGTGCTGCTGGTGGATGATATTCAGTTTATTGAGGGCAAAGAATACACCCAGGAAGAGTTTTTCCACACCTTTAACACGCTGCATGAGTCGGGCAAGCAGGTGGTGTTGGCTTCTGACCGTCCGCCCAACCTGATTCCGCGCTTGCAGGAGCGGCTCTGCTCGCGGTTCTCAATGGGGCTAATTGCCGATATTCAGTCGCCGGATCTAGAAACTCGGATGGCGATTCTGCAAAAGAAAGCTGAGTACGAAAACATGCGGCTGCCCCGCGCGGTGATTGAATATATTGCCTCTAGCTACACTTCCAACATCCGCGAGCTAGAAGGGGCGTTGATTCGGGCGGTGGCCTATGTCTCAATTTCGGGCTTGCCGATGACGGTGGAAAGCATTGCCCCAATTCTAAATCCGCCCAGCGACCAGGTAGAGGCTTCGCCAGAGAGCATTCTCAGCGTCATCACCGAAACCTACGGCATCTCAGTCGAAGAACTCAAAAGCAGCTCTCGCCGCCGCGAAATTAGCTTGGCACGTCAGATTGGCATGTACCTAATGCGCCAGCATACTGACCTCAGCCTGCCAAAAATTGGCGAGGTGTTTGGCGGCAAAGATCACACAACCGTACTCTACAGCTGCGAGAAAATTACCCAGCAAAAAGCAGTAGACGGAGATTTGGCGCGTAACCTGCGGCAGCTCAGCGACCGGATTAGCCTGTCAAGTCAGGCGCGCCGCCAGAAGTCGCGGAAGTAGTGTCTTATTTATATTTTATGTGATTCACCATCTATTCAAAAAGCATCTAGCTGATTCTCAGAGCACTCTACAGATTATGTTCTACTTAGCTTCTGTCTGCTTCTGCTGAATTAACAGCTGAACGCCCAAAGCCAGCAGCCCCACTGTCGCAATCACAAAAATGGCGGTGATTAACGTACTCATCCCAACAACCAATGTGCGAACCGCAACGGCAATATTGGCCGCAGCGACGCTTTTATTCGGTAATGGCACGCCTTCTAGCGCATGAATAATCGCCTGATTTAAGCCGTACATGGCAAAAGATAGGCCGCCCGCAATCAGCGATCCGCGAAAGCAGCGTCCCGGCGTGGGGGGGACCTGACCATTGGCGTCTGTACCGTTTGCATCCGTGCCATTGGCGGCTAGAGTATCGGGCTTGGAATTCTCGCTCATGACTGCTACCTGTTGGACAAAGTTTTTGCTGACTCTGGCAATTATGACTGCAAGAGCTGAATGCCGCTATTGATTAGTTTGGCTGTCCAGATGCCCAGATCTGGATCGGGCAACTTGGCTTTGAGCTGCTGCTGGACTCGCTTGGCTGCTGCCTCCGATTCTACCAGAGCAAACACCGTCGAGCCGGAACCCGACATCATCACGCCCAGGCTGTTAAATTCAGCCAGCGCTTGCTTTAGCCATTCAATTTGCGGATGGACAGGCAGCACCGCTTTCTCTAAATCATTGTGCAAAAGCTGACCAATTTTGGCTCCGTCTCGCTGACTAATTGCCGTGACAATATCACCCGAATGCACCCGCTGCCGCCGATGTTGCAGGCTGGCCTGATCTGACACATAGCTGCCGCTAAACTGCGCCCGGTAAGCCTGGTATGCCCAGGGCGTAGAAATGGCCAGACTGCGATACTTGGCTAGCACCACATGCAGAAAATCAGCGCTGGGCAATGGTGCTAGCTGCTCGCCGCGTCCGGTGGCAATCGCCGTGCCGCCGCTGACGCAAAACGGAATATCAGAGCCGAGCTTGGCCGCGAGCTGTCGGATTTCGCCCTGCGTCAGCCCCAGCTTCCAGAGCAGATCGAGGCCAACCAATGTCGCGGCGGCATCGGCTGAACCGCCTGCCAGCCCTGCCCCCATTGGGATGCGCTTTTGGATGTGAATATCAATACCGCCCCAGCGCCGAGCGGCTTCGGGAAATTGAGCCGCCATTAGCATTGCGGCTTTATGCGCCAGATTTTGGCCGTCGGTGGGAATCTGCGGATCGTCGCAAGTAACGCGGGTTTGATCCGTGCCGTTGTGGCGCAGATCAAGCTGGTCGGCGAGATCGATGCTCTGCAAAATCATCGCCAGCTCGTGGTAGCCGTCGGGTCGGTCGCCAATAATTTCGAGATAGAGATTAATTTTGGCGGGAGCAATCAGCGAATAGGCTGGCATGGGCGGGCAGGAGTTCAGGCAATAGCTGCCATCATAAGCTGATTTGGGACGCGGTTTCTGGCTGAATCTGATTGCTCAGCGCCACCCAGTCGGCCAAGCCCAAATCTTCGGCGCGGGCTTGTGGGTTAAGCCCCAATGACTCCAGCAGTTCTGCCATCGGCTCGCGCTCCATCACGCTCTGCAAGTTGTTTCGCAGCATTTTGCGCCGGGTGGCAAAGCCCAGCTTGATCAAGGTTTCGAGCTGGCGTGGATCTTGGGCGGGCGTTGGGATGGGGCGCGGGCGCAGGCGCACCACTGCCGAATCGACTTTGGGCGGCGGCTGAAATGAGCGGGCCGGCACATCGCAAATCCAGTCGCAGTCGGCCAAATACTGCACCCGCACCGAGAGCGCCCCAAATGCCTTAGAGCTAGGCTGAGCGGAGATCCGTTCGGCGACTTCTTTTTGCAGCAGCAGCACAATGCTCTGGCAGGGCGCAGGATTGGGCTGAGTAATTCTGCCCAGCAGCTTTTCGAGAATTGGGCCTGTAATATTGTAGGGAATATTGGCGACTACTTTGTTGATATCTTGACTTTCAGGATATTCAGCTAAGCTTGCAGCCAGATCCATCGTCAAAAAATCGCCTTCCAGCAGCAGAAAGTTCTTGGCCTTGCCCAGATGCTTCCGCAGAATTTCGCAGAGATCGCGGTCAATTTCAACGCCGACTAATGATTGCACCAGCGGCAGCAGTCGGCGCGTTAAAATGCCTGTGCCAGGGCCAATTTCCAAAACGCGATCGGTTGGCTTGAGCGCGGCTGCTTCAACAATTTGGTTCAGAGCGACTTCGCTTTTCAGCCAATGTTGGCCAAACTGCTTACGGGCTTGGGGCATAATTGAATCCTCCGTTCCTGAAACTGTAACTGATCGGCTGCGTCGAAGAAAGCATGACAGATTAGAAGCATCGAAATACCCGTGAGGAGTTCAACTATGTCTGTGGTTCGTTCACTGCGCTCGCTGATGCTAGCAGGCTGTATCAGCACTATGCCGCTTCTCGTCCCAATTGCCAGCTTTAGCCTTGCTCGTCCCGCCTATGCCCAACAGGAGCAAATTGTGAGAACTCTGACCGTCCAGGGAGCCGGAAAAGCCAACGTGGCCACTACATTAACCCAAGTGCAGCTCGGCGTTGAGATTCAGGGGAAAAAGGCTTCAGAAGTGCAGCAGCAGGTAGCAGAGCGTTCGGCGGCAGTGGTGGAATTTTTGCAGAGCCGCAATGTTGACAAGCTGCAAACTGCCGGAATTTCGCTGAGTCCGCAATATGACTATTCCAACAATCAGCAGCAGATTATTGGCTATGTGGCCACCAACAGCGTCAGCTTCCGCATCCCCACCGAGCGGGCGGGCGATTTGCTTGATCAAGCCGTGCAGGCGGGCGCAACGCGGATCGATAGCGTCGGCTTTGTCGCCGAAGATGCTGCCATTGAAACGGCGCGTCAGCAGGCGATTCAGCAGGCGGTGCAGAATGCCCAAGCGCAGGCGCAGACGGTTCTATCTAGCTTGGGCTTGCAGCAGCAAGAAATTATCAACATTCAGGTGGATGGAGCCTCAGCCCCACCGCCGATCTTTGCGAGACGAGAGGCGATGATGGCCGATAGCGTTGCCGCACCTGCATCGCCCGTAATTGGCGGTGAGCAGGAAATTCAGGCTGCTGTGACGCTTCAAATTCGGTATTAGGTGCAGTATTAAAAGCGTAGTGGTGCTATCTGCCCCCGAAATCCCTAGCTCTCAGAATTAGGAGTTGGGGGCAGAGTCGCCACCCGATAAGCACAGCGCCTTGAACCTGCCATAATATGCTCCGTGCGTTCCATCTCGCATCCCAGCACCTGTTGAAACATTACCAGCTCGCGTTCACAGAATCCTGTGCAGACTGTCGCCGCCGCACAAATTGGGCAATGGTTTTCTAGCAGCAGAAACGAGCCGTCCTCCAGCTGCTGTACCTCAGCCATATAGCCTTCAGCCGTCCTCAGACTGGCCAGCCGTTCCAGCCTTTGCGGCAGAGTAGCCTCAGCCGGAATTTCAGCCGCATAGGCCGCGAGCTGCTGCGCCGTGCGAAGATCTAAGAGCTTGCTCAAACCCGCCTCGCCAAAGGCTTCACGCACCGACTCAATCAAGCCCAGCGTCAGCTCAGCATAGCCATCTGGAAACAGCCGATCGGCTGCTGGAGTGAGCCGCCAGAGCTTGACCGGGCGACCCATGGCGCGGACAGATTCACTGTAAGTGACCAGCTGTTCGGCCTGCAAGGCATAGAGATGCTGCCTGATGGCCATTGCCGAGACGCCTAGCGCTACGGCTAGCTCCTGCGAATTCATTGCGCCTGATTGCTTCAGCTGATTTACAACAGCTCGCCGCGTCCGCACCGTTGATTTTGCGGTCGATTTTTTCGAGTCTGAGGTCATTTTTGATCAGCGTGGGAGCTTTCAAGCCAGCATTAGTTTAAACCTATCTTAACGCTCTCTAGATCCGCTGAGTGCTTGAGCCGGAGCAGTCGATTCTGGTAATGTAGTAAAGAACACAAGATGTATCTCTGGTTGACGCCACACTTTGAAAGCCAAGCCTAATTCGAGCGCTGATTTAAGCCGATCTATCCGACGCAGACCTGACTCACGCAAACCGAACAGCTGTAGCTCATCTAGCCTGGTCTGTATCTGGCAAAACAGGGCAGGCGGCACCTTAGTTCTGCTAGCTCTATGGGCAGCGCCCGCGTTTCCCCAATCTGTCTCGCCGGTTGTTCCAGTCGTGCCTGCACCAGATCTGAGCACAGCGCAGCCGCTGCGAATTGCCACAAAGCTCACCAAGCCAGATGCCTTTGAAGAAGCAGGCAAAATCGTCGGGTTCAGCGCTGATATTGGCCGCAGTATTTTAGAGCAGATGCAAAGGCAGGCGGTGCTCAAAACCTACGCCAATCAGCCCGAAATCCTGGATGCAATTCGTTCAGGGCAGGCTGATCTAGGGATTGCGGCAATTACCGTCACCAGTCAGCGAGAGCAGGAGTTTGACTTTTCTCATCCCATTCTCTCCGCCGATCTGCAAATTATGGTGCTAGCTCAGGCCGAGCCTGACCTGATGCAGAGCCTAGTGACCACGCTCTTTTCGGCTGATCTGCTGAGTCTGCTGGGAATTATCGCCCTGCTGATGCTAATTCCAACCCATATCATCTGGTATTTTGAGCGCAACAGGCCAGAGAGCTTGATTGACCATTCAGCCTATTTTCCCGGTATTTTTGAAGCGCTCTGGTGGACGATCCTCACCTTAGTCGCACAGGCCGACGAGATGCCTCAAGGGTTAGTTGGCCGGGTTGTAGCGCTGTTTTGGCTACTCGTCGGCCTGATCTTCGTGTCGTATTTTACGGCTGTGATTACCGCTGCATTTACCGTCGAAGAACTGCAAGGCGGGACGCAGCGCTTGAGCGACCTGCAAGATCGCCGCGTGGCCGTGATTGCCGATAGCGAAGTGGTTGACTATCTGCAAGCGCAGAATATTCAGCAGGTGGTTGAGTTTGCCCAAGCCGACGAAGCCTATCAGGCGTTGCAAGCAGAAGAAGTAGATGCGCTAGTCGCACCTGGCCCGTTCCTCAACTACCACGCTTCCCATGACTGGAAAGGCAGCGTCCAAATTGTGGGACTGCCGTTTCGCGAGCGGTTTTACTCAATTGCTATGCCGAAAGACAGTCCTTACCGCAAGCCGATTAATCAGGCAATCTTGACCTTGAAGGAAAATGGCAGCTATGGGGAGATCTATCAGAAGTGGTTTGGCGTCAAGCCTCAAAATTAATAGGAACCAACCTAAGCCGGAATCAGATTAATATGATTGAGAATGGCAAATAGAATAAAATCAATAACAACTGAATGTCGTGATGCTATGAGCTGCTCATATGCTAGATAATATAATGAGAAAATCTATGCAACTGATAGGAAGCGATTTGCAACCAGCATGATGGCCATAAAACAGCAGTTTCTGACAGTTAGCCTGGGGTTATTGGCGGCTTCGG
>CASBQH010000077.1 GCA_949127695.1 Synechococcales cyanobacterium PMM_0073 | reverse complement strand
GCGACTTGGAGCTTGAGCGCTGACAACCTGCCGTTATTTCCGTAGTCTCAGCAGATTCGCTCTCAAATCGGCGGCGACTTCGAGTTCGGCTATTCAACTGGGGCTAATGTAGCCAATTATACTTAAGTAAATTCAGCCGAAAAGTGAACCTGTTGCGTTAAACGTTGAAGTTTTGATTAAGTTTGCCAGCTGCATCAGGCTGAGCTTCAGCCCCAATTGAGTTAGCGGGTTCAAAAGTATCGCATTCTGCCGCTCTCACATGAGGGTATGATGACTGCTAATTGTTTTCTGCTATCTCTGCTATGATCCGCTCCCTTACCCTGCATCAGCTGGCTCAAATCTTGGCGGTTGAGCTGCCTGATCGGGCCAATTTGGCAGCAGCGCTCGATCAGCCGCTGACTCAAATTAGCACCGACAGCCGCTCCATCCAGCCCGGTTCGCTGTTTGTGGCGCTTCAAGGCGAGCGGTTTGATGGCCATGCGTTTCTAGATCAGGTGCAGCAGCAGGGCGCAATTGCAGCCGTGGTGAATCAACAGGCTATGCGCCAGATTGCTCAGACAGATCTGCCAGATCTGCTGCTGCTGCCCGTGGCCGATACGCTGCAAGCCTATCAGCAGATGGGTCAGTGGTGGCGCAAGCAGTTTCAGCTGCCGGTAATTGCCGTGACGGGTTCAGTGGGCAAAACCACCACCAAAGAGCTGATTGCGGCGCTGCTGGCGACTCAGGGCAAGGTGCTCAAAACGCAGGCTAATTACAACAACGAGATTGGCGTGCCCAAAACGCTGCTAGAGCTGCGGCCAGAGCATGACTTCGCCGTGATTGAAATGGGAATGCGGGCATCTGGAGAAATTGCCCTGCTCAGCCAGCTCGCCTCTCCTGATATTGCCGTGATCACCAACGTGGGCACAGCGCATATTGGCCGACTCGGCTCAGAGCAGGCGATTGCCGAGGCCAAATGTGAACTGCTGCAAACCCTGCCGCCCACCAGCGCTGCGGTGCTAAATGCCGATAGCCCGCTGCTGATGCAGAGAGCCGCTCAAGTTTGGCCAGGGAAGCGCCTCACCTATGGCCTGAACGCGGGCGAACTGCGCGGCGAGCTGCTGGATGCCGAAACGATTCGGGTCAGCGGCGTTGAGCTGAAGCTGCCGCTGCCCGGTCGGCACCATGCCTCGAACTATTTGGCGGCCATTGCCGTCGCCGAACTGCTGCAAATTGACTGGAGCGCTTTACCGCCGCTGAGCCTAGAGCTGCCCCAGGGACGCGCCCGCCGCGACTGGCTGCCCAACGATATTCTGCTGCTAGATGAAACCTATAACGCAGGCTTAGAATCCATGCTGGCCGCGCTACAGCTGTTGGCCGACATCCCCGCCACCCGCCGGATTGCGGTGCTGGGCACGATGAAAGAGCTGGGCGAACAGTCGCAGGTGCTGCATTATCGAGTAGGGGCAATGGTGCAGCAGCTGAAGCTGGATGCGCTGCTGATTTTGGCTGATCCGGCTGAGGCTGCCGCGATGGCGGAGGGCGCAATGCCGCTGGTGGCCGAGCAGTTTGCCAGTCAGGCTGAATTGATCAATCGCCTGCGAACCTTGATGGCTCCAGGCGATCGGTTGTTATTTAAAGCCTCGCGGGCAGTTGGCCTAGATCAGGTGATCCAGCCGCTGCGAGAGCTTTATCTTCCTAGCGCAGTTTCCTCCTAGCGCAAGCCGTAAGTTACGCTGAGGCTATAAACCACACGCACTAGCGGCGGCACTGACGGGTCATAGTAAGGATAGCCCGCCGAGATATCGGCATAGGACGAGGGCGCGTCCGCCACGGGACAGTTGCCCGTATAGCTGGGACCCCAGGTAATGGACTCAGAGAGTGAAACCAGCTCGCCGACCTGACTGCCAGAGACATCTGCCAGCGCTGTTGCCCGCCGGTTGGCATCTGCCATCGCGGCCTGCCGCACAGTCGCCTCAGCAGCATTGCAGTCGCGGATGCCGTAGCCGACTGCCACTCCCGAACTCGTATAGCGGTTGGTTTTGAGCAATGCTGTATTCACGGCGGTCACAGCCCGGTCAATCTGGGCTGGGCTGGGCTGGTTGATCACAAGTCTGACTCGCATTGCGCCTGGTGTGGTGAAATCTGGGTAGGCGTTTGCATTGCTCACCCCTGCGCCTTTGGCCGCATCGACCGCCGCGCTGATGTCGCTGGGTTTCACCTGTGGTTGGGCGGGTGTGGCGTTCGGGTCAGAAGCATCAATGCCGTAATAGCTATTGGGATAGAAAGATAGCACCAGCACGGCCTGATCAGCTGGAATTTCGGCTTGGCCTGTACCGGTGACAAACAGACTGCGGTTTTCAGAGGCAGATAGCTGCGCCACCTGAAAACTCGAATTGACTTCAGCGGCGCGACTGGTTTGCGCGGTGCCGGCTAGGGCAGCAGTCGAAGCGCCAATTGCTACTAGGCTGAGAAAAGCGGAGAAAAAACGATGCTGTGACATACGGGATAATTTAGGAGTGAATTTGACGGCTTCAATGTGTTCTGTGCCACATAGCTACATGCAGAACACAGCCAATTTCTGAAGCCAAATTGATTTCACTCAGGTTTCCCGTAAATTTCTGCATTCACGCATCGCTCGACTGCTGCCCCAATCTCGGTTCTGTGCCCGCAAGCAGCCGCTGAATATTGGCCTGATGCCGCCAGATTACAAACAGCCCGCCCAGCAGCGCCACGAGCTGAAAAGCCAGCGGCTGTCCAAATCCCCACATCAGCGGCGCTGCGGCAATTGCGGCGGCCATTGACCCTAGCGAAACCAGCCGCGAGGTTGCCAGCACCAAGCCAAACACCAGCAGAATCCCCAAGCCCACCTGCCAGCAGCAAGCCAGCAGCACGCCCAGCCCGGTGGCCGCTGATTTGCCGCCCGTAAACTGAATCCAAACAGAGCGGCTATGCCCCAAAACTGCCATTAAGGCGGCCAGTGTCATGATCCAGGGCAGCCAGTCTGTGACTAGGCCAATTGGTAAAGCCGCGCTGGGCAAGCTGTAGAACCAGCGCACAAAAGCCACTGCCGCCACACCTTTCAGCACGTCTATAGTCAGTACAATCACTGCCGGAATCTTGCCCAACGTCCGCAGCACGTTCGTCGCGCCAGTAGACTTGGAGCCATGTTCTCGGATGTCAATGCCCTGGAGCAGCAGCCCCGCCCAGTAGCCCGTCGGAATTGCGCCCAACAGGTAGGCCACCAAAATCACCAGCCCCAGCTGCGCTACCCAGACTGCCATCGTTTGACCTCGCTTTAGTCCTGCAAACTTTGCGCTGCAAAGCGCCACAAACAGCCTTAGTTTATCAGGTCTAAAGGCTCGAACCCGCTTAGTACATGCTGGAGCTGGGCAGATTCGGGTCAGGCGCAAAGGCCAGCCAGAGCGGAAATTGCAGCAATGCCACGCTGATATATTCTTCGGTTTCATCGACAATGATTAGCGGCAGCTGCTTTTGCTTCACCAGCCGCTCGGCGCGTTGAGCCAGCGCCTCAGGAGATTCAAACAGCACGATGCCTTCGTCGATGCCAAAATCGGCGCGCGATACGCCCAGACAGTCTTGCAGCCCGCGTCGCCATTCGCCCAAGCGTTCGGGGGAGTTGCCCAAAATTAAAGGCCGCAGCCGCTCGCCGTAGAGTTCGTTCAGCACTGAGATGGCAGCTGAGGCAATCAAAATATTTTGCAGCCGCGAGCCCATTGTGCGAATTGCCCCGCGCCCCGCCTGCATAAAAAACCATTTTGAGACGCGATCGGCATGCACTGGCTCGAAGGTGCGGCGCAGCTGCCAGGGCGCTCCATAGTAGTCGGGCGTTGTCCGGTACTGATCCAGCAGCATTTGAATCCGCTTGGCCTGCTCAGCGAATCCTGGCTCGGTAAATCCGGCGGTGCTGTTGCGCTCTGAACTATTTCGCTCCGAGTCACGCTTGCTAGAAGAGTCGGGCTTGGTCGATTCGCGCTTGGTCGATTCGCGCTCGCGCACCGATTCAGATCTAAACTCAGCTTTCGCCGCCGCCGGACGGATCGAATCTGCCTCAGGCGTCAGCTGTAGCTGCTCAGCAGAGGTCGCCAGATCTTGCAGACTGCCTACTAGATAGTCTTTGAAGCCCTGAACCCGCATGGCCAGATCTTGCGAACTGCCCGCAAACGTGGTTCGCATCTCGGTTTTGATCCGCTCTTGGCGGCGCTCTAGCTGCTCAATTGCCAGCTGTAGCGTCTGCCTGCGCTGCTCCAAATCGCTGACGCCTTCTTTGACTAATCGCCCAATTGCTGCCTGTGACTCAGCGATCTGTCTTTGCAGCGCCGCTAGCTCTTGCTTCAGCGTCCTTTCCTGCTGCTGTAGTTCCATGACTCGGCGAGTCAGGTTATCGTCGCTGGCCGGATTGGTGGCCGGATTGGTGGCCGGATTGATGGCAGAATTAGTGGCTAGGTTAGTGGGGATTATTAATGGTTGCAGGGGTTGATTCGCACCCGCTGAACTATTTGCTGAACTGCCTACCGAGCTGCCCAAGGGCTGATTGCGGCTGGGGTTGGAGAAGTCAGCAGAATCTGGAGTCTTCGGTTCGTCGGGATTCATAGAGCAATCGGGCGGGTAAAGAAAATTAGGCGGTTTGGCGACAGCGCTGCTCTAAACAGGTATGCAGCATTTTGGCATCAAACAGCACAGGCAGGAAATGAATGCTGTTGACCTCTCGAAAATAGAGCAAGATCGGCAGAGGCGGCCAAAAAATCTGCCAGTTTTGCCAGTCTTGATAGGGAAACTGCCGGATGCAGCGCTCGCCCCGGTAAATATCGAGCGCCTGTTCTGTGAAACGGAGGCGCAGGGTAATGGCCTGAACCAGCAGAAACAGCCCGAACAAGACCAAAATGCCGCCAATCCAGATCTGGATAAACAGCAGCGGCAGCGCCAGCAGCACCAGCGCGATTGGAATTGCATAGCTGGGAGCTAGCTCAACGGTGGCAGCAGGCAGCGGCAGGGAACCGTTAGGGGGATTGGAGTCAGAGGTAGAAGTCACGGCAGGATATTGCATAAGATGAACTGAGCGACAGCTGGGCGAAACCGCCTCGCCTATCTCCTATCTTAACGGCGAGAGCAGCTTGCGGTTTTAGGGTGAGTTTGTGGTAGTTTCAGGGCTGTTTTAAACCGGCTTGAGAACTGAGAACATCAGCCAAGACATCAAAAAATTGCTGATAAAAATCAACAGCAGCGCCGTCACCACCGCCGTCGTCGTCGATTGCCCCACGCCTTTCGCGCCGCCCGTGGTGGTCAAGCCCCAGCTGCATCCAACAATTGCAATCAGCCAGCCAAACACCAGCCCTTTAATCAAGCTGCAAACCAGATCGTAGGGGGTCAGCAGCGTCCGGGCTGAATCGAGAAACACAGCGTTGGAGATGCTGTAGATCCAATCTGCCAAAATCAGACCGCCCAACATGCCAGTCACAAACGAAAACAGCGACAGCACGGGCGTCATCACCGAGCAAGCAATCACGCGGGGAATTACCAGATAGTCAATCGGGTCGGTTTTGAGCATGTAGAGCGCGTCGATTTGCTCCGTCACCTGCATGGTGCCAATTTCGGCGGCAAAGGCTGATCCAACTCGACCGGCCAGCACCACTGCTGTGATAATCGGCGCGATTTCGCGGCCTAGGGCAATGGCCAAGACGCCTCCCACCGCTGATCCGACGCCAAACCGCAAAAATTCTGCGGCCACCTGAATCGTAAACACCATGCCAATCGTGGCGGCGGTCAACAGCACAATCGGCAGCGATTCTGGCCCCACCATGATCAGCTGCTCTAGGGTATTGCGCCGATGAATTTTGCCTTTGAGCAGATGCAACAGCACCTGGCCGCCTAAAAATGCCGCCGCAACCAAGCGCCGACTCCAGTTTTTAAGCGTAGATGAATGGGCTGACTGACTCAAAGCGGTAATTCCTCCGAGGCGTACTGTCCAGACGCACTGTCAACAAGACTGTAAACCATAGCGAACTTTTGCAACAGCTGGGAACTCGCTTACGGGACGGTGGGGGATTTTGCTCTAGAATTCTGAGTCGAGCTAGCGCCGCTGCTGTCAGAGGTTGAGCAGGCAAGCAGCCCCCAAACATCGGAGTTTTCTGAGATTCAGATTTACGGCGCTTCAAAAAGCTTTTTAAGGTTAACTTAAGATTCTTCACAGTTCCGGCGCTTGCCGCCAATCCCGCCTATTCTGAGTAGTGAGCTTCACGGCTCAGCTCGCTATCTTGCCTAACCGTAAAATCTTTAAACCCTATCCGCGAAACTCTTTCGCATAGCCATCAAAAATCTTCTGCAATCTGTGGAGTCAAGCATTTTTGTGAATATGACCACCCTGCCTAGCCTATTTCTTTCTCTGCTGCTCACCAGTATCTTCAGTTTTCTTGCTCCGGTGCTGCTGCTCGTGCTGCTGCTGCTGACGGCGCTCGGAGTCAGCTATCTCCCGGCTTCAGCCGCTTTTGGCAACGCCAGCCTAGATCAAATCGCGCATTTCCTGCAAATTTTCGGCAGCGGCAGCGGCTGGCGGGGCGTGATTGTGATTGGTTTGGTCGGCAGCCTCGTTGGCGTTTTATTTGACACCTACAGCTTCTATCAGTCTCAGCATCTGCGGGGTCATCGCAGCTAGCGAATTCAGACTGCGAGAAATTCCAAACCCAGAGAACAGAGAGCAATTTTTAAGGAGCCAGCTGGCTCCTTTTTGCTGGACTTTGCGACTAGGCGTTTAGCAGAAAATCTAGGCTGAGCCGCTGGGAGGAAATTTCCCAAGCTCCGCCGAAAATGACTATCCTGGATGGTTGATATCGCTATATCGCTGCGTCTGTAACTTCATGAGTTTTTTCTCTTTGTTTTCGGTGAGCTGGCGACGAGCGCTGACCGGACTGCTGCTCCTGCTAGTCTGGAGCTTTTCTGGGGCTGCAACCAGCGCTCAGCCCAATAACATTCAGCCCTATATTGACCGAGTCGCTGAGCAAATCAGCGAGTTTACGCTCAGCAACGGCATGAAATTCATCGTCATGGAGCGCCACCAGTCGCCCACCGTGTCGTTTATGACCTATGTTGATGTCGGCTCAGCCTATGAGCAGCCGAACAAAACTGGCGCGGCTCACTTCTTGGAGCATTTGGCCTTCAAAGGCACGACCCTAATCGGCACGCGAGACTATTCGGCAGAGCGCCCCCTGCTAGACGAGCTAGATCAGCTGGCGGGGCAGCTCAAAACTACGCAAGCCGCTGGCAAATCGACTGACTCGCTCCAGCAGCAGTTTGCTCAGACGCAGGCCAAAGCAGCAGCCTACGTGAAGCAGAATGAGTTTGGCCAGATCGTGCAGCAGGCGGGCGGCGTTGGGCTGAATGCCACCACCAGCGCGGACGCGACTCGCTACTTCTACAGCTTCCCGGCCAACAAGCTAGAGCTGTGGATGTCGCTGGAGTCAGAGCGGTTTCTCGACCCGGTGTTCCGCGAGTTTTACGAAGAGCAGGCCGTGATCCTAGAAGAGCGGCGGATGCGAACCGACAACTCGCCGATTGGCAAGCTGGTCGAAGCATTTTTGCAGGTGGCGCTGCCCGATCATCCCTATGGTCGTCCGGTGATTGGCTTTGAGGCCGATATTCGCAATCTGGAAAGCCGCGACGTGCGCGATCTGTTTGACCGCTACTACGGCCCCAGTCGGATCACGATTGGGATTGTGGGCGACGTTGATCCCAAGCAGGTGCAGGCCATGTCCGAAGCTTACTTTGGCCGCTTTAAGGCGCAGACTCGCGCTCCAGATGTCAGCGTGAATATGCTGCCCCAAACTGCTCCCCGCAGCGTCAACCTGACGCTGCCCTCTCAGCCTTGGTATATGGAAGGCTACCAGCGCCCTGGACTCACTGACCCTGATGATGCGGTCTATCAGATGATTTCTAGCATTCTCAGCGGCGGACGCACCGCCAGACTCTATCGCTCGCTGGTCGAGCAGCAGCAGCTGGCGCTCAGCATCCAGGTATCGCCTACCTTTCCGGGCGATCGCTACTCTAATCTGCTGGTGCTATTTGCCCAGCCTGCGCCCGACCGGAGCATTGAGCAAGTTGCTGCCGCGATTGAGGCCGAGCTGACCCAGCTCAAAACCACGCCCGTCCCCGCAGCTGAGCTAGATCAAGTCAAAACTCAGGCGAGAGCCAGCCTCTTACAAACCTTGGCCTCAAATCAGGGTATGGCTAGCTTGCTGCCAGAATACGAAGCCAAGACGGGCAGCTGGCGCAATCTGTTTGAAGAGCTAAAAGCGATTGACGCCGTGACAGCAGCCGACGTGCAGCGGGTGGCTCAGCAGCTATTTCAGCCCCAAAACCAGACAGTCGGCAAACTCACCGCTGGCTAATGGCTAATTGACGGCTCATCCCAATTGTTCCAATTTTTCATGCAGGAGTCTGAACTGAATGTGGCTTAACGGGTATCTGCCGAAATGGCTGCGCTACGGAGTTTTGGCGCTAGTGATCACGCTGGGATTGGGGCTGAGCTGGGCCAGCGGGTCTCCAGCCATGGCGATCACGCCGCAGCACTACAGCGATCTGAAGTTTCCGCCCGCGCCAGAGATTAAGCTGCCGCCCTACAGCCGCTTTGAGCTGAATAACGGGCTGAAGGTCTATCTGGTTGAAGATCATGAGCTGCCTTTGGTCAGCGGCATCGCCACGATCTATACCGGCGATCGGCTGGAGCCCGCTGAAAAAACCGGACTCGCCAGCATTGTCGGCGACACGCTCCGCAGCGGCGGCACGGTGAATTACCCTGCCGAAGCGCTGAATCAATTTTTGGAGCAGCGGGCGGCGGCGATTGAGTCAGGCATTGACACCACGGCGGGTAGCGCCAGCTTTAGCAGCCTCAGCGAAGATCTGAACGAAGTCTTCAGCCGCTTTGCCGAACTGCTGCGCCAGCCCGCTTTTCCGCCAGAGCGAATTGAGTTTACCAAAAACCAGTGGCGCGGCGTGATTGCCCGTCGCAACGACTCGCCAGACGCGATTGCCGGACGCGAGTTTCAAAAGCTGATCTATGGCGCGACCAGCCCCTATGCCCGCACGATTGAATACAGCACGCTGGACCAGATTTCGCGGCCAGATGTTTTGAACTTCTACCAGCAGTATTACCATCCCAACAACATCCTGCTGGGCATTGTCGGCGATTTTGACTCAGCGCAAATGCGCGCCCTGATTGAAGCTCAGTTTGGCGACTGGCAGGCCGGATCTCCGCCGGTTGGGCGCAGTCTGCTGCAAGATTTACCTGAGGTGCAGCAGGTGCAGCAGAGCGGTATTTTCATCGTCGATCAGCCGCAGCTCTCTCAGAGCACCTTGCAGATTGGCCATCTGGGCGGCGAGCTCAACAGCCCGGACTATGCGGCGCTCTCGGTGATGAATGGCGTCCTGAATGGCCTGGGCGGCAGGCTGGTGAACGAGGTGCGTTCACGGCAGGGGCTGGCCTATTCGGTCTATGCCTACTGGTCGCCGCAGTTTGACTATCCGGGGCTGTTTTTGGCGGCAGGTCAGACTCGCTCGGAAGCGACTATACCGTTTATTAAGGCGACTCTGGCCGAGCTGGAAAAAATTCGCAGCGCTCCCATCACCGAGTCTGAGCTGGCGCTGGCCAAAGATTCGATCTTAAACGCCTTTATCTTCAGCTTTGCGACGCCTGCCCAAACCCTGTCGCGGGTGATGCGCTATGACTATTACGGCTATCCGCAAGACTTTATCTTCCAGTATCAGAAGCAGCTCAAGGCCACAACTGCCGCCGACGTACAGCGCGCTGCCCAAACCTATCTAAAGCCCGAACAGCTGGTGACGCTGGTGGTAGGGAACGCCGCTGCGATTCAGCCGCCGCTGGGCAGCCTCAGCCCCGGCAGCAAAGTGACGCCAATTGACGTGACCATCCCCTCACCCCAGGGATAACGTGAAGCGCGACGCAATTTTCTATCAGATTTTTCAGCGATTTCCTGGCCTGTTCTTCGAGCTGATTCAGCAAGATCCTGAGCAGGTGCGGGGCTATCGCTTTGAGTCGGTGGAAGTTAAAGAACCTAACTTTCGGATCGATGGCGTTTTTCTGCCGCCCGCTACTGCACCATCCCAAACCATCTTTTTTGCCGAGGTGCAGTTTCAAAAAGATCAGTTCCTCTACCATCGATTTTTTGCCGAGATCTTTCTCTACCTCCACCGCAACCCAACGCGGTTTAGCAATTGGTATGGCGTGTTAATTTTTCCTCGACGTGGTCTAGAACCTGCTCAAAGTGCGCTGTATCTCGCCTTGCTTCAGAGTTCGCAGGTGCGCTGCATCTATCTTGATGAATTAGCCGCCCAGCAACCGTTAGGGATAGAAGTGATGCAGCTGATGGTGGCCTCAGAACAGCAGACAGTTGAGCAAGCCAGACGCCTGATCGATCGCGCCAGAGCTGAATCGCCCAGCAATCTCTCTGCCGCAGAACTGATCGAGGTGATTGCTACAATTGCTGTATATAAATTTGCCAGCCTGAGCCGAGCCGAGGTTGAAGCGATGTTAGGACTAAGTGTTGAACAGACCAGAGTTTATCAGGAAGCTAAAGCGGAAGGCCGTCAGGAAGGCCGTCAGGAAGGCCGAGTTGAGATGCTGAGCGCAATTGTACCGCTGCTGCTAGAGACGGGCCTGACGATGGCGCAGATTGCCGAGCAGCTCCAAGTTGATCTCTCACTGGTGCAGCAGGCAGCTCAGCCTCAATCTGATGCTCCTGAGCGCCTTAATTAAGCTATCCTCGGACTCGGCTGTACCAGCGCAGCAGCGTTCGGGCTAGTCGCTCTGAGCTATGGTGTAAATGGCCGGTTTCAGCATCTTCTTCCATCACGTTGGCGACTAAGGCTCTGCGTCCCAGTCGGCCTACGTCCTCACGGTCGAAGAAGACTAGATGTGAGCCTTCTTGGGCATAGCGAATCAGCGACTGGGCTGAGGGTGAGGTTTTTTGCACCAGCACAGAGTCAAACAGCTGCTGGCCGGTGATCCGATCAATCGCGCGAATATGGTCTGAAACCGTGTAGCCGTCGGTTTCACCGGGCTGAGTCATGATGTTGCAGACATAGAGCCGCAGCGCCTTCGATTCAGCAATTGCCTCGGTAATGCCGGGTACGAGCAGATTCGGGATAATGCTGGTGTAGAGCGAACCCGGCCCCATAATTAAATAGTCTGCCTCTTGAATCGCCTGAACGGCTTTGGGCAAAGCGGGCGGATTGACTGGCGTACAGCCGACCTGCACGATTTTGCCCAAAGCCTCGGTGATGTTGGATTCCCCTTCAATTCGGCGTCCGTCGGCTAGCTCTGCCCAGAGACGCATATCGCTTAAGGTGGCGGGCAGCACCTGTCCCCGCACGGCCAGCACCTTCGAGCTAGCCGCAATCGCCTGCTCTAGATCGCCGGTGATTTCGCTCATCACCGTCAAAAACAGGTTGCCGAAGCTGTGGCCAGCCAGCCCCTCCCCCGCCCGAAACCGGTACTGAAATAGCTCGGTTAGCAGCTGCTCTTCGTCGGCTAAAGCGGCCAGACAGTTGCGAATGTCGCCCGGTGGCAAGACGCCAATTTCTCGCCGCAGCCGCCCTGACGAGCCGCCATCATCGGCCACCGTAACAATGGCCGTAATGTTGGCGCTGTAGAGCTTTAGCCCCCGCAGCAGCGTCGAGAGCCCCGTGCCGCCGCCAATCACGACAATTTTGGGGCCGCGATAGAGGCGGCGATGCGTCATCAGCACATCTACCAGCTCGCCGTTGCCCTGCGGCATCAGCACTTCGGTAATGGAGCCGAGGCTGCGCGTCTGCCCCCAGAGAATCAGCAAAATACCGCTGACCAGCACAATTGGGCCGCTGACATAGCTGGGAACGAGCTGGGTCAGGGCTCTGAGGAAATCTCTGGAAAACTCGCCGATGTAGTAAATCGGCGTCAGATTCGACCAGATCGCCAGCCCTAGCGCCACAAACAGCACGCCTGCGGCGCTGATCAGCAGCCAGCGTTTAATCAGCAGCCCCGGAGCCAGCCACTTAAACCACTGGTTGACTCGCGTGGGGGTGCGGTGACGCGACTCTTGCTTCAGAACTTGAACCGCTTGCTTCAGAAAACCCATGAATATAGAAGCCAGAAAAGTTAAGGTAGCTTGAGGCTAATCCAATTCGCTTGATCAGAAATTCACTAAAATCGAGCTATTGGCATCTTAGATTTGCCACGAACTGCTTGCCCATCAGTGATAGCCCAATCCGACTGCATCCCTGAGTAACTTTAGCAACTCCTGAATCGATTAGTAATAAAGTTAGGTTTCTGGCTGACGCCGATAGAGCAGTATAGCGAACAGGGCTGATATGTCTGATATGAAGGATCAGTTAAACCAAGCTCACCAAGATCAAACTCACCCGTCGGACAGTCTGAACCGGGCTGAACCGCTGATTGAGCTGAGGGGCATCACCAAGGCTTATGGCGGTCGGGTGATTTTGGACGAAATTGATCTGACGATCTATCGCGGCGATTCGCTGACAATTATTGGGCCATCCGGCACAGGTAAATCGACCGTCTTGCGGCTGATTGCTGGCCTAGACATGCCCGATGCCGGCGAAATCTATGTGCAGGGGCAGCGCCGGGTTGGGCTGGTTGAAGATAACAAAGACCCAATTGGGATCACCATGGTGTTTCAAAATACGGCGCTGTTTGACTCGCTGACCGTCGATGAAAACGTCGGCTTTTCGCTGTATCAGCATTCGCGCTTGCCACGCCGCAAAATTCGCGATCTGGTGGCGCAGAAGCTAGAAATGGTCGGGCTTCCTGGCATTAGCGATCTCTATCCGGCAGCGCTTTCAGGCGGGATGCGAAAGCGCGTCAGCTTTGCCAGGGCGATTATGGAAAACCCAGAAAATCCGGCCAGCAACCCAGAGGTGATTCTCTACGATGAGCCAACGGCTGGGCTTGACCCAATCGCCTCCACCGTGATTGAAGACCTGATTCGCAACCTACGCTGCGAGGGGGGGTGCAGCAGCTACGCCATTGTCACCCATCAAGACAGCACGATCCGCCGCACTGCCGGACGGATTCTGTTTATTTATCATGGAAAAGTGCAGTGGGAAGGTGATCCCGACCAAATTGACAGCACCAATCACCCGATGGTGCGACAATTTTTTAGCGGTCAAACAACTGGCCCGATCCAACCGGCAAGCTAGCCCAATTTCTCCTATGCTTTTTGTAGTCTGGCTATAGTTGGGGCTAGATAGTTCGACCTAGGATGAGTTTGGCTGAGTCTTGCCTGTCCATTGCTGAGGAACCGTCATGCGCGCAAGAACCGTCCGAGAAGGATCTGTGGGTCTCTTAATTTTGCTGGGCTTTGGCGTTTTGGCTGGCCTCTACCTCTGGCTCCAGAGAATCAACCCCAGCCAGCGCAGCTACCAGACCACGATTCGCTTTCCCAATATTGAGGGGATGCAGATTGGCGCACCTGTGCGCTATCGCGGCGTGGTGGCTGGCCGGATTACGGCGATTCGCGTTAGCGCCAACTATGCCGAAGTGGATGTGCGAATTACCCCGGCCACGGTGGTCATCCCTAAAGACATCACAATTGAATCAAAGCAGTCGGGGCTGGTGGGCGAAACTTTTATTGATATTACGCCGAACCAAGAGCTGGCGGAAGCAGCGCTCGCCCAGAAGCCGCTGGCTGCCGACTGCGACGAATCGCTGATTGTCTGTGACGGCAGCAATTTGCAAGGATCAACCAGCATCACCTTTACCGAACTGCTCAGCTCGATGATCCGCTTTACCGATCTGTTTTCTAGTCCGGAGTTTTTTGGCAACGTCCAGACTCTGACCAAGAACTTTGCCTCAGCCGCTGAAGGCGTCGATACGCTCTCAGGCGAAGTGACGGTGCTCTCTAAGTCTGTCCGCAGCGAGTTGGGCACACTCTCCAGCTCAGCCCAACGCTCTTCTGATGCAGTGGGCACGGCGGCTGAGCAGATCGGCGTCACGGCCAACCAGTTTAGCTTGACTGCCAACGAGCTCCAGGCGCTGGTGGCCGAAAATCGCAGCACGCTGGTCAGCACGCTCGATCAAATGAACCAAACTGTATCCGGCTTACAGGTGATTGTCTCAGCACTCTCGCCTGCTTTTGAAGACGGCGAGTTTGCGGCCAATTTGCAGACGCTCTCAGTCAATGCGGCTGAGGCTTCGGTCAGTCTGCGGAATCTGACGACGGGAGTGGGCAGCGCCGAAAATATTCTGCTGCTCCAGCAGACCTTGGATTCAGCCCGCGCCACCTTTCAAAACGCCCAAAAAATCACCTCTGACTTAGATGAGCTGACGGGCGACCCAGCCTTTCGCCAAAATATCCAGCGCCTAGTGACTGGCTTAGGCCAGCTAGTTTCCTCTGCCGAAGAGTTGCATCAGCAGAGCCAGATGGCGCAGAGGCTGAATCCAGCTCCGTTAAGCCCAGCGGCATCGGCTCCCACTAATTCAGCCGATGCCGCCGATACAGCAAGCGCCGCCGACAGAGCCAATTCTGCCGACTCGCCCGCCCGCCCGATCACGCAGATGCCTACAGCCCACCCAACGATAGATCACCTGCCCAACCTGCCAGTCGCTCAGCCGGATTCAACGCTATCTGAAGCCAAACTACGCGCTCAGCTCAAGGCCGCAGAGGCTTTGCACAACTGGTCGCGCCAGTCGCTCACCACGCTGCCAGAATCGCCCTAGCGGCTCTAGCGACCTACAGCCGCCAGAAGCAGCCCTCGAAACAGCTGGATACCGTCGGTACAGCCCAGCGCTGGGTCTGAAGCTCGTTCAGGATGAGGCATCAGGCCGAAGACATTGCCTTGACGGTTGCAAATTCCGGCAATGGCATTGAGTGAGCCATTGGGGTTGGCGGCGCGGGTGATTTCGCCCTCGGCGTCGCAGTAGCGCAGCAACACCTGCTGATTTGACTCCAGCTCGGCCAGCGTTTCGGGCGCAGCATAGTAGCAGCCTTCGCCGTGAGCAATCGGCAGCGTAATGACCTGCCCAGGCTGATATTCAGCCGTCCAGGGCAGATTCGTGCGCTCAACTCGCAGCCGCATCCGGTCGCAGATGAAATGCAGATCGCGATTGCGAACCAGCGCCCCGGGCAGCAGCCCTGATTCGCTCAGCACCTGAAAGCCATTGCAGATGCCCAGCACTAGCTTGCCCTGCTCGGCATGTTTCACCGTGGCCTGAACGGCGGGCGAAAACCGGGCAATCGCGCCGCAGCGCAGATAGTCGCCATAGCTAAATCCCCCCGGCACAATGATTACATCCAGATCGCTCAGATCGCTTTCTTCATGCCAAACCATGCGGGTTGGCTGCTTGAGCAACTCTCGCGTCACCATCGCCACATCGCGATCGCAGTTTGAACCGGGAAAGACAATCACACCAAAATTCATGCGGCGGCTCCTGCTCTGGATCTAAGCTAGCTGCTGCTATTATCGCCGAATATCAGCCAGACATATGGCCTACCGGGGCAGCTGATCGAGGTTGGGGCGCACCTTCAGCCGCACAGCAATTGCCGTAATATTGTCATGCCCGTTGTATTGATTGGCCAGTTCAATCAGCCCAGTCACGCTCTGCTCTAGGTTCACAGCTGAGCTGAGCATGGGTTCTAGATGGCTCTGCCAGTGAGCTTCTAATAGATCATTGTCAGAGAGGCCATCGGAACAGAGCAGCAAAATCCCGTCTTCGTTCAGCTCCAGAAACTTGATATCTGGGTTGAGAAAATTTTCGTCGCGGGGGCCGAGCGCCTGGGTGAGCTGATAGGCATCAGGGCGGGCATAGGCAATGCTGGGCTCTACCCCGCGCTGAATTTCGCGCTGGCCGACCTCATGATCGGTGGTGAGCTGCTGTAGGCCACGTCTGCGGCTGATCCGGTAGAGCCGACTGTCGCCGACATGGGCAATTACAGCCTCGGCATCCTGCACCATCATCAGCACCAATGTCGTGCCCATCCGACCGCTACCCGCGCTGGCGTTCAGCTGGTTTTGGTCAAAAATGGCGCGATTGGCCTGCTGGATCGCGGCGCGAATCTGCGCTTCGCTGGGCAGCTTATCCTGCCAATGCTGGGCAAAATACTGCTGCAACGTCTCGACTGCCAGCGCGCTGGCCACCTCGCCCCCGGCATGTCCGCCCATGCCGTCACAGAGAATATACAGCCCCTTAGCCTGAACCGCTCGCCCCTGAGGCGTCTCTGTTTTCTTTAGCTCGGTCTGGAGGCTGAAGCAGTCTTCGTTATGGTTGCGCTGGCGGCCAATATCCGTCTGTCCAGCATCCTCCAGGCTGACGAGCCGCATCCCCAGCACCACGGTCGGCTGGTCGTCGCTGCCCGCTTCATCTGCTGCCGCCAGCCCGCCTGACTCAGCGTTGAATAAATCTTGGGTGATTTCGGCCTTTGCCTCTGGGCTGAGCTGAACAACGGGCTGCTGCAAAGCTGTCGCAATCGCTTCGATTTGGCTGCGGAGCTGATCTAGCGAGTCAATCACGCCTGATTCTAAATCAGCGCAGAGCCGCGCAATTTCGGCATTTTGAGTCTGCTGCGACTGCTGAAACAGCTGCTGCCAAAGGACGCCGAGCTGGGATAGCTCAACGGGCTGATCGGCTCTGTCTAGATAGAGGCGCTGGAGGCAAAGCAGATGATCTTCATCCACTAGCAAATTGCTCAAGTTCAGCAGAGACTGACAGCAATGCTCGATTTCCAGCGCTGCCCACAGCTCAACCATCTGGTGCAGCCAGTGCAAAATTTGCAGCGGCTCTATGGCATCATCAGGCCAGAGGTCAAGCAGCAGCGGCAGATGTGATCGATCTTCTAGCAGCAGCACTGCCAGATCTTCCTGCTGCCATGCGTCTTGCAGATAGGGCAGGGGCAGCAGCGGAAACTGGCGCTGTAGCGTTAAATAGGGCAGGGCTGCGGGCAGCAGCGGCAGATCTCCTTGCAGCAGTCGGCTGGTCTGCAACGGCTGCTGATCGAGCAGACGCACCTCAACCTCAGTATGCTGCCCCATTTGCAGCGGCAGCGGATCTAAGAGCTGATAGCGCTGCTGCGGGTCTAAAAACTTGCCAGTCGGCAGCGGCAGCGCTGAGGTCGATGCACTCAAAGATGCACTCAAATCGGCAGCTGGCAGCGGCTCGTTGCTAGCAGAAGACAAAATTGCTTTCCAGGTTGTTCCAGTCACTGCGCCACACTGTAAACAATATTCTGAACTCAACGAAATGAGCGCTTTGCAAAACGCGCAGGTTTTTTCAGTCAGAGAGGCACCGCAGCCTTGACAAAATCGGTGATCATCTGGATTTTCAAACTGACAGTCCGGACAAACCAACATCTAGCAGCTCCCTCAACTCTAGCCAAGCTGGAGGCTAGATGCTCCGCGCCCAGATCGGAAGGAAGACTAGCGCTGCCAAGACTCTCTGCCTGCTTGTACTTTGCCTGCTTATACTTTGCCTGCTATATAGGGTACATGATTGGCTAGCTGGCCAGCTATTGGTCATACCCCTCCCAGCTTACCCAAAATTTCCTGCCAATTCGCAGCTGGCTCACGAATTATTTGCAGACTGTGGTAGGGAGATGTGAGAGGCTGCGAGGTGAGCCTGAGAAAATTGCGTCACTCCTGCGAAACCTAGACTGCGCCTGCCTCACCATCTGCTGGATGTACAGCTTCAGGGGCTGCGTCATAGGGAGCGCTGGGGTTGACGGTCTCTGGATTTACGGTCTCTGGATTTACGGCCTCTGGAATAGGGGCGGGTGCAACTGCCCCTGGCAGACTGCCGGGAACTGCTGTTCCGGGAACCGCATTTGGCACAGCTCCAGGCATAGCGCCTGGGGCCGCTCCGGGTACGATTGGAGCCATACCGGGCTGGGCTGGATTGACGCCCGGTGCGAGCTGAGCTGGCGGAGCTGCCACAGGGCTTGGAACCAGCGTCGGCTGACCGCCAAACTGCTCATAGACCACTGCCGCCACCTGCCGAATCAGATCTTGGGCGCGACTGTCGTTATGCGGACGCTTCACCGCCACGGCAATGGCATAACGCCGACCGCTGGGCAGATCGACCAAGCCCACATCCCCCACCAGTGAGCCAATATCGCCCGTTTTGTGAGCGATGGTGGTGCCCGGAGCCAGGACGCTGGGCAAAAGCGTGTCGGTAACGGTGCGTCGCATAATGTCAAAGGCGCGATCGCGAGATTTCATCGACACCAGTTTGCCTTCGTTGAGCAATGCCATCAGGCTGACCAGCTCCTTGGGGGAAGTGGTGTTGAGTCCTTCGAGATCGGGCAGCGGCTTCCGCATTAGCGTCTGCTGTAGCCCCCACTGTTGGAAGCGCCGATTGACGACTTCGTTGCCGCCCAGCCGACGCACGATCATGTTGGTGGCCGTGTTGTCGCTATGGATAATCATATTGGTGGCTGTATCCAGCGCCGTATACGGGGTGCCTGTTTCAGCATACTGCATGTCGCCTGAGCCTTCGGCAAGGTCAGCCTGCTGCATCGTTAGCACTTCGTCTAGCTTGACTTTGCCTGCATCTACATCTTGTAAAAAGGCAATCAAGATCGGCACTTTGATCATGCTGGCGGCTGAGAAAGCTGTGCTGCCGTTAAAGCTGAAGTAGTCTCCATTGTCGAGATCGAGCAGGAAAATACCCGGCACCAGATCAGTCAAATCTCGCGTCAGCGGGGTGACTTTGACCCCCAGATCACTCAGCTCGCGTCCCATCCGCACGCCCGACACAGTGGCTAGCGTGCCTGGAACATTGCCCGCTCGATTGGGAGTAAGCGGTTGGGGCACGGTCGGTGCGCCTGCTCGACTGTCGGCGGCGGGGCTACGCAAGGCCGGATTCCAAACTGAGATCACGGTGCCCACAATTGCCCCAACGCCGACGCCCAGAATTAGCAACCGACAGAGATGCACCAGCGGCGAAGCGGGTCGAGCCGGTCGAGACTTCGGCTGTTCTCGCGAGTCAGATTTGGCGTTCTGATGAGACTTGGCTACTAGCGTTGCACTGCCAGCTGCCGCCGCAGTCCGTCCGAGCCGCCGAGCCGGTTCTGATCTTTGATCTCTGTGAGCAGGCGAGTCTCCTTGCGGATTTAGGCGGGCTTTGAATCGGGGATTAATCCGCTCAGGTGGGCGAGTTCTCAGAGGATGGGTGTCGCCGTAGCTGGAATCGCCGCTCGGAGTTCCTGGCAAGCGACCGGGCTGAGGTGCGCTTTGATTATCCTGAATTCTGGTCTGAATTCTGGTCTGCGTCCTAGCCTGCGGGCTAGCTGGATTCATCCGGCGCAGTCGCCTAGAATCTGCACCAGCAGGAGCAGCCTGTGGACGCGGCGAACGTCGACCAGCATTAGACTCAGGCCGAGTGCGGGCTGTGCCAGACTGTTGAGCTGACTGGTTGGCCGCTTGGGCTTTTTTGCGAGCCAAGCGACGCTGCTTTCCTTTGGGGCGATTGGTAGAATCCAACACAATTCAAACCTCTAAACCAACTGGACAAGTTATCGGGAAAATCACCAACGCTGAGCTGCTATGTTCACCCAGCCTGAGGGCGACAGATCAACAGATTGACTTTAAGGCTGACTTATTTTAATCACTCTGGTCAAAACGGCAGAAAATCCTGAAAAATTAGTCAAACGCTCAGGTTGAGCTAAGCAAACTATTTGAGCAAATCATCAGAGCCTGCGCTCGTGCAGCAAGGCTAGCGGATTATTTTTTAACTGAATGGTTTAGTCACAAAACGTTGCAAGCCTCAAGTTAGCTGCGGGCAAGCCTCAGAAACTCAAGTGGCAACTGCTGCCTGATTTATAGCTTACTTCAAGCTCCATGCTTGGCCTAGCGCCCAGTTGGCCTGAGTCAAAATGCCTCGGCAGAGCGCTACTTCAGCCTCAGACATCTGGGCGCGCCCAAACAGCAGCCGAAATTTTTCCATCCGGCTCGGCGCGGTATGCGGATAAAGATAGCCAATTCGCAGCAAAAAGGCTTCGAGCTGCTGATAATAGCCCTCTAGCGCATCCAGCGTAGCTCGGTCGGCGGCTGCGACTTCATTACTTGCGACTTCATTGCTTACGTCACTGACTGGCTCAACAACCTGATCCACAGTCTGATTCACGACCTGATTAGACTGCCAGACCTGAGACAGCTCATAGCAGCAGATTGCCACCGCCTGCGCCAGATTCAGCGAGCCATAGTCAGGGCTAGTCGGAATCCGCATCCAGCGCTGGGCATAGCTCAGCTCAGATTTGGTCAGCCCCCGATCTTCGCGGCCAAAAATTAGCGCGGCCTGGAGCTGAGAGGCCACCAGCCAGGGCAGCACCTTGCGCGGCGGCTCTAGCTTCACCTCCAGTGCCGAATGATCCAGCCCGGTTGTGGCTACGGCAATCTGACAGCCCGCCAGCGCTTCTGAGAGCGTCTCGACCTGCTGAGCCGACTCCAGCAGATCGATCGCATGCATGGCCATCTGGCGGGCTTCGATGCTGAGCGGATCGCACTGCGGATTGACCAGCACCAGCTGCTTCAGCCCCATATTTTTGAGCACGCGCGCCACAGAACCCACGTTGAGCGCTCCGGCAGGCTCAACCAGCACCACCCGAATCGCGGCGGCTCCGGGTGGCTCAATGATTGCTTCACTCATGGTTCAGCTCTAGCTAGTAGGATGTGAATATAGGATGTAACTAGATGTAACTAAACGTAAATCTCAGTAAATCTCATTATTAAGAGTTCAGGTGACTATGCCACGGTCTCGATCAAAACAGCAAGGGGCAAACCCTGAGGCGAGCCGTGCGGGTCGAGTTCGCTCCAAGTCTGATCTGCCCACGAAGGTTTGCCCTGTCTGTGAACGTCCCTTTAGCTGGCGGAAAAAGTGGGAAGACTGCTGGGAGGAAGTCAAATACTGCTCCGAGCGCTGCCGCCGTCACCGATCAGAGCAGGCGAATCTTCCTGATAGCTCTAATCGCTAAACCAACTATCTCTGGGCTACCAGCCTCTGGGCTACCAGTTTCTGATATCTTCAAAGATTGTTAAATCAGCTACTTCACTGCACCCGAGATTTCGGTTCTATTCAGAGCAGTGGCTCGGCTGTTATGCTCTAGCTTTTGTCGGCAGCTCTGTGCGCTGATCAGCTTTGAAGGGCTGTTGTTCCCTGATTAAAGAGATTTGTCTCACAACCCCCCTATTAAAGGTAATCACTGCTATGTCAGGTTTTGTTCAGCCCAAACTGATTATTCATGGAGGAGCCGGCAGCTCGCTCAAGGGCAAAGAAGGCGCAGATGCCGTGCGTAAATCGCTCTATGCCATTTTAAGCGAAGTCTATGCGCTGCTGCTTTCGGGTGCGGACGCGAGCGCCGCCGCCGTGCGAGGCTGCCAGATGCTGGAAGATGATCCGCGCTTTAATGCCGGGACTGGCTCTGTCTTGCAGTCAGATGGCCAGATTCGCATGAGTGCGGCTCTGATGACCGGCATTAGCCAGCGGTTTAGCGGCGTGATCAACGCTTCGCGGGTAAAAAACCCAATTGAGCTGGCGCAGTTTTTGCAAGACTCAGATGACCGTGTGCTGTCTGATATTGGGGCACAAGAGCTGATGCGAGAGCTGCAACTGCCCTACTACGACCCCTTGACCAAGATTCGCCTGCAAGAATGGCTGCTGGAGCGCGAGGGCAATTTTGATCGGACGATGGCGGGCGTGGTGGCTGAGCAGGAGCTAGTCACAGAGCTAGCCAGCGAGGCCGCAGGACGCGGCACGATTGGCGTGGTGGCCCTAGACTCGCAGGGGCGGCTGGCAGCAGGCACTTCAACCGGCGGCAAAGGCTTTGAGCGCATTGGCCGGGTGAGCGACTCGGCGATGCCAGCGGGCAACTATGCCAATGCCAATGCGGGCGTCAGCTGTACTGGTATTGGCGAACATATTATTGAGGAATGTCTGGCTGCTCGGATTGTGATTCGCACCACCGACGGGCTGCCTTTGGCCAAAGCCTTCGAGCGCTCGTTTCAAGAGGCTGATTCGCGCCAGCGGGACTTTGGGGCGATTGGAATTGCCGCAGATGGCACGATTGCCTGG
>CASBQH010000076.1 GCA_949127695.1 Synechococcales cyanobacterium PMM_0073 | reverse complement strand
TTAAGGCGCGGAGTGCCCCAACCACTTGCGTTGCGAGGTGAGCGATGGATTAAGATCAACTCAGCCTTGCCTCCCGTTGCGTGCGGGAAGTCAGGTCAGCTGGCTAGCGGTGTTGATTGCACTTCTAGTCAGCGACGCCTTAAGCTTTGGGTTTACCGACTGCGAATGAGCAGCCAGTGGATGGGTGATGAGCCGAAACTCTGGCTCAGCGCAAGTGGGAATTGGAGAATATTTACGTTTGTTGATCTTTTAGCTGTCCAGAAAGCTGTTGAGCAAGCTTGCTTTCGGCAGAAAGGCAAGCTGAGGATGAATCTGTATTCGATGATACTTGCAATACTTTCTAAGTTGGAAGATATACGGAAAGTTTTCTCAGATCCACCCTGAAGGGTCTGTCAATAGGTTTGTGTCAGGAGTAAAGCTCTCTGGGCATCCTGCCCTCAAACTCGATAGCAAATCGATTCAACGCGGGCTTCCAGTCCCGCAAGTGCTTCGCACCGCTGCGCGAACGGCATTGTCCATTTTTTGGATAAATTGCCAATAGCCAGGTAAATCACTTTCATCGCCGCCTGATCGTTGGGGAAAATCCGGTGATTCTTCGTCACCTTCCGCAAAATCATATTCAGCGACTCTCCGGAGACAGAAGCTTCTGTCCCGGAAGTTCGCGGTGTACATCACTTTTCGGATCTCTGGCGGGAAGGCAACCATCGGAATCACGTTCGCTCAGGTTTTAACCCCGTTTCTATTAAGCTTCTACTTCGCCTCCATCCAGTTGTTGCCAGAGTTCACTTCCACCACCAGCGGCACGCTTAACGCTACTGCCGACTCCATCGTAGATTTAATCAACGGCTGAAGCTCTGCCCAGTCGTCGGGATGCACTTCAAACACGAGTTCGTCATGCACTTGCAGCAGCAGGTTGGCGCGATAGTTTTTTAGGGTTTCGTGAATTTGCACCATCGCAATTTTGATAATATCGGCGCTGGAGCCTTGAATGGGCGCATTGGCGGAAGCCCGCAGCAGCTGTGCGTCATATTGGTCGCGCAGCTTGATTTTGTCGAGGTCGATGCTGGCTGGCTGGCGGCCTCGGAGCTGCTTGAGGCTGTCGCTGCTAAAGTTGAAGTAGCGGCGGCGGCCTTTGATGGTGGTGACGTAGCCTTGGGCGATTGCCTCGCGCTGCATTTGGAGCAGATAGGCGAAGACCTGCGAGTATTTTTGGTTAAATCGCTCGATGAATACTTTTGAATCCGACACTTTGAAGCCTGACTCACGCGCAAATCGCTGTGCGCCCATGCCGTAGATTACGCCGAAGTTGATCACTTTCGCCAAGCGGCGTTCTTCAGATGTAACCTGATCTTTCTCGAACAAAAGCTGAGCGGTGAGCGTATGAATATCGCGGCCTTCACGATAGGTTTCCAGCAGAATTGGTTCCTGGCTAAGATGTGCCAGAATCCGCAGCTCAATTTGGGAATAGTCGGCGGCGACCATTAGCCAGCCCGGTTCAGGAATAAAGGCGGCGCGAATTTGACGACTGAAGGCAGTACGAATTGGAATATTTTGCAGATTCGGGTTAGAAGAAGAGAGTCGGCCTGTAGAAGTTACCGCCTGGTTGAAGTCTGTGTGAACTCGCCCTGTCTGCGGCAACACCAATGCAGGCAGCGCATCGACGTAGGTAGACTTAAGTTTTGCCAGCGTCCGGTATTCGACAATTGCATCCACCACCGGATGATCGCCTTGCAGCTTCTCCAGCGTCGCCGCATCGGTAGAATAGCCCGTTTTCGTGCGGCGCGACTTCTTGCGATCTAGCCCCAATTTCTCAAACAGCAGCTCGCTCAACTGCTTCGGCGAACCGAGGCTAAACTGCTCACCTGCTGAAGCGTAAGCTTCCTGCTCAATCCGCAGCAGATCTTGCTCTAGCGTTTTAGAAAAGTTAGCCAAATAGCCCTGATCAATGCGGATGCCGTGATTCTCCATCTCGGCCAAAACTGGCTCCAGCGGCAGCTCAATTTCTAGCAGCAGCTGATCCAAATCGGGGAATTGCGCTAGCTCGGCGCGCAGCAGCGGCACTAGCCGAAAGGTCAGATGCACATCCATGCCGCAGTAGACTGCCACAGGCGCAACTTCCAAATCGGCAATGCTTTTACCCTTTGGCACGAGATCCGTGTAGCTATCGGACAGCAGCTCCAAATAGCGCAGCCCTAATTCGCTGAGGCTATGCTTCTGCTCTGGGTTGAGCACATAGCTGGCTAGCATTGTGTCGAATACGACGCCTGCTAGATTAACGCCCTGATGCCGCAGCACCAGTCGGTCATACTTGGCGTTCTGCAATGCTTTTGGATACTGCGCCTCTTCCAAAATTGGGCGCAGCGCCTCCAGCACGGTGGCTTTATCCAGGTTGCCGCCCAGCCGATGCCCAATCGGGATATAGGCCAACTCGTCTAGCGCCTCGCCCCAGCAGCAGCCAATCCCGACCAAATCAGCCTGGAGCGGATCGAGTGAGGTGGTTTCGGTGTCCCAGGCGACGGGCGTTTCAGCGTTGGTGCAGCCCTGCAAATGCCGCACGAGCTGGGTCAGCTTGGCGGGTGTATCAATAATCTGGGGCTGGATGGCGGCAGCGCTGAGCCGTTCGCTGTTGGCGGTATCTTCGGGGCTAAAAAACCAGGTGTCGTCGCCATAGTCGGCGCTACGCTTGGGCTGGGTGGCGGCAGCCTTATCGGCCAACTGCTGAGCAATTTCGGGCGAGACTTGGCCGCCTAATGACTGCTGAATTTGGTTGATTTTACCCAAGAGCGAGCGAAACTCAAATTTTTCGAGCAGCGGCACTAGCTTTTCGTTGTCAAACCCTTGCAGCTTGCAGTCCTCAACCGCCGTATCCAGCGGCACATCCAGATGAATCTGCGCCATATACTGCGAGCGCATCGCCTCATCTCGCCCCGACTCCAGCTTCTGCTTCACCGCGCCCTTCATCTCGTCCAGCGACGCATAGATCTGCTCCAGCGAGCCGTAGGTGCTAATCAAGTTCACGGCGGTTTTTTCGCCAATTCCCCGCACGCCCGGAATATTATCAGACGGGTCGCCGCAGAGTGCCTTGAAGTCCACCACCTGCGAGGGCAATACGCCCATTTTGTCGCGGACTTGCTGCACCCCAAATTCTTTGGGTGGGGGCGTGCCTCGGCCAAAGCTGTTGCTGAGATAGAGTACGGTGGTTTGCTCGGCGGGGTCGATCAGCTGGAACAGATCGCGGTCGCCGGAGAGCACCTGCACCCGCAGCCCTGCCGCCGCGCCGCGCCTTGCCAATGTGCCAATCACATCGTCGGCTTCGTAGCCCACTGCGGTGACGATGGGGATGTTGAATGCGCCGAGTAGCTCTTGCAGGTTTTGCAGGTCGGGGTAGAAGTCTTCGGGGGCTTCGGGTCGTCCGGCTTTGTAGGTGTCGTCGGCTTCGTGGCGGAAGGTGGGTTCGGCCATGTCGAAGGCGATCACCACATATTCGGGCTGTTCGGCGGCTAGGGTTTCGAGCAGCGATTTGGTGAAGCCGTAGGTGACGCTGGTGGGGATGCCGGTGGAGGTACGCAGCCCGCCGTCTCGTCCTTTGGCATGGGCGAAGTAGGAGCGGAAGGCGAGGGAGTGACCGTCGATTAGCAGCAGTTTGGGTTGGTCAGCCATAGGGTTTGGAGATTGCGCGGTACAGCCAGCGGCGGGCGGGAATTGGCCTAGCTCTGGTATAGCGAGAAAGCGGCTGATTTAACAATTCGCCGCTGAGCTATTTGAGCGACCGCCCTGAAGCAACCGTTAGTATAGTCTGCTTGGCTCTGGACTGCGACAGAATCGCCCGCTCAAGGGTGAGTTAAGCGGGCTGGTGACAGGATTACCTTAGGGCTACCTCAGCAGCATTGCCATCCACTTGCCGCTGGCAAACGGCGCGGGCAGCACGGGCGAAAACTCGCTGCGGTCTCTGATCACACGCTTCACGCAGAAGTCGTTGATCTGGTGCTGCACCTGCTCACGGGAGCCGATGATTAGGATCTGTACGCGCTCGCCTGGTGAACCTGCTGGCGATGCTGGTTGAAGATCTGAAGCTGCTGGGGATGAGTGAATCTCTGTCCTGATTGGCCTGATTGGATTGAGTGCCGGCGGACTACTAGACCATCTTCCTCGACTCGACTAGAGTTAGGTTAAATTCGTGTCAAGTTTCCCTAAAGCGCAATCCAAATGCCCCCCACGAACGGCGAACAGCCTGTAAAGACGATTCTGATCTTGGCCGCAAACCCGAAAGGTACGGTTCCGCTGCGGCTAGATGAAGAGGTACGCGAAATTAAGGCGGGGCTTCAGCGGTCGCGGTATCGAGAAC
>CASBQH010000075.1 GCA_949127695.1 Synechococcales cyanobacterium PMM_0073 | reverse complement strand
TGGCGCAGCAGATCCCGCGCCTCTGGATTATTCAGCAGCTGCTGGGTAGCCTGAATTGCGCCCTGCTCATCGGCTGGGTCAAATAAATAGCCGTTCACGCCGTCGGTGACAATATCGGGGATGCCGCCTGCGTTGGCCGCAATCACCGGACAGCCCGCTGCCATCGCCTCCAGCAGCACTAGCCCCAGCGTCTCGGTGCGCGACGGAAACACAAAGGCATCGGCGGAGGCAAAAGCTGCCGCTAAGTCTTGACCCGTTAGGTAGCCGACAAAATAGGTAGCCGTGCCTTCAAAATGCTTTTCTAGCTCAGCTCGATAAGGCCCGTCGCCCACGAGCGCCAGCCGCGCATTCGGAATTGCCTCTAGTACAGGCTTGATTCGGTCAATTTCTTTTTCGGCGGAGAGTCGGCCTACATAGAGCAGCAGCGGACTGTCGGGATGGCCTTGCGTTAAGTGGGTTCGCACCTTCGAGCTGGTGAGGCTGGGGTCAAATAGCTCCGTATCGACGCCCTTCTGCCAGACTGAGACTCGCTCAATTCCGTGCGAAGTCAGCGCCTCCTGCATCGCGGTTGAGGTACAGAGGTTGATCTGTGCCTGATTATGCACCGCCTTTAGCAATTCCCACATTACGCCTTCCAGCATTCCGAGGCCGTAATGCTCTAGATATTTGGGCAGATGCGTATGGTAAGAAGCCAGCAGCGGCACTTCCAAAGACTTGGCATAGTATAGACCGCCCAAGCCCAGCACCGCCGGATTGACGATATGGATTAAGTCAGGTCGGAAATCCTCTAGCCGCTGCCGAATCGCCGGACGGGGCAGCGCCAGCTTCAGCTCCGGGTAAAGCGGTAGCGGAAAGCCGGGTACGCCGTAGATTTGAGCGCCTCGATATTCGGTTAAGCCGCCGTCTGGCGAAACCACCAGCACCTGATCGCCCAAGCGCTGCAAGTGCTCGACCGTATGGCTGAGGCGCGTCACAATCCCATCGACCTTGGGCAAGAAGGTTTCAGTGAACAGAGCAATTCGCATAAAAGCTGGGAGTCAGGGATAGAGTTGAGCGGGGCAAGGCTGACTCACCCCTTACTTGTCATTTAGCCTTTCCACTTCACCTTGGGCAGAATCTGCTTCTCGTCTACCCGCGCCTTGTACTTGACGCTGAAGTTGAGCAGCGAGTCGATTAGCGAATCAGAGAGCAAATGCGGCTGTAGCCCCAAGTCGAGCAGGTTGGTGTTTTTGGCGTTGAAGTAATGCTCTTCTTTTTCGACTCTGGGGTTTTCCAGATGGTCAATTTCCACGTTCAGCCCTAGCGAGTTGCCCGCCTTCTTCACCATCAGCGCCAAGTCACCGACGTTAAACATTTCGGTGAACTGGTTGAACACGCGGAATTCGCCGGGATCTGCCGGACTGTTGATTGCCAGCTCAACGCAGCGCACCGTATCCCGAATATCCAGGAAAGCGCGGGTTTGGCCGCCGGAGCCATAGACCGTCAGCGGATGCCCGACTGCCGCCTGAACGCAGAAGCGGTTTAGCGCCGTGCCAAATACGCCGTCGTAGTCGAGCCGATTGATCAACAGCTCGTCCATGCCGGTTTCTTCGGTCAGCACGCCATAGACTACGCCCTGATTTAAGTCGGTGGCGCGCAGCCCCCAAATCCGACAGGCGAAGTGAATATTGTGCGAGTCGTGGACTTTGCTGAGGTGATAGTAGGAACCGGGCTGCTTCGGATAGGGCAGGCGGTCTTTGCGGCCATTATGCTCAATCGTGATGTAGCCTTCTTCGATGTCGATATTGGGCGTGCCATATTCGCCCATCGTGCCCAGCTTCACCAAGTGGCAGTCGGGGAAGTGATCATGCAGCACGTAGAGCAGGTTCAGCGTGCCAACTACGTTGTTCACCTGTGTCAATACCGCATGTTCGCGGTCAATCATTGAAAAGGGCGCGGAACGCTGTTCGCCAAAGTGAACCACCGCCTGCGGCTCAAACTTCAGCATCGACTGCTTTAGGAATTCATAGTTATTGATATCCCCAACAAACAGCTCAATGTTTTTGCCGCTCAGATCTTTCCACCGCTGGAGCCGCGTCTGGATTGGGGCAATTGGAGTCAGCGTTTCGGTGCAAAGCTCCATGTCCCAATGCCTGCGAACCAAACTGTCTAAAATGGCAACTTCATACCCCTTGTTGGACAGGTAGAGCGCAGTTGCCCAACCGCAATAGCCATCGCCACCAATCACTAAAACTTTCATGCGCTGATCTGCCGATTTGATCTACGGTTACGGATACTCCGCCCAATTTACCAGACTTGGGCGCTTTGTAACCCACGTCAAGAATTTCTCAAGGCAATTTGTCATAGCATTTGTCACAGCCTGGGCATAGCAAAGCTAAATTAGAAGAAGTGGACTGTTACTAAGCCACCATCAATAAAGACCTATGGATCAAGAACAAATTATTTTAATGTCCAGCCGCGAAATCGAAAAAATGCGTCAGGCTGGGCAAATGGCGGCTCAGCTCTTGCAGTATTTGGAGCCAATGGTGCAGCCCGGAGTCACCACGCTAGAGCTGAACGATGCCGCCGAAGCCTGGACGCAGGCCAGAGGAGCCAAAAGTGCGCCCCTGGGCTACCCCGAAGGCGGCGATAATCCGTTCCCGAAATCGATCTGTACCAGCGTGAATGAGGTGGTCTGTCACGGCATCCCCAACGCCAAGCAACTGCTCAAATCAGGCGACATTATCAATATTGACGTGACGCCGCTGGTCGAAGGCTATCACGGCGACACCTCGCGCACGTTTATTGTTGGCGAACCGTCGCCCTTGGCAGAGCGGCTGGTCAAAGTCACCGAAGAATGCCTCTGGCGCGGCATCCAGGCCGTGAAACCGGGCGGCAGAGTGGGCGATATTGGCGCGGCGATTCAGGCATATGCTGAGTCAGAAGGCTTCTCGGTCGTGCGCGATTTTGTCGGGCATGGCGTCGGTCGGATCTTTCATGCCGCGCCCCAGATTCCGCACTACGGCACGCGCGGCAAAGGCAAAAAGTTTCGCCCCGGTATGGTCTTTACAATTGAACCCATGATCAACGAGGGCAGTTGGGAAGTGGAGGTGCTGGCCGATCAGTGGACGGCAGTTACCAAAGACCGCAAGCTCTCGGCTCAGTTTGAACATACCATCGTCGTCACCCCAGATGGCGTGGATGTGCTGACCTTGCTGCCTGAGCTAGTTCCGGCTTAGAGCACCTGCGAAAACTGCCGCCCGATTGCAAAGCGCAACAGCCGCAGCGGACTGCTAGAGGTTCGCCAGACTTTGAACCGCAGAAATTTGCCTAGCAGCAGACGAGCGAGTCCCTTCAGTCGCGCTCGCAGTCTGGCCTGCGGGGCAGCAGCGACATAGGCAGGCGTGAAGGCGAGCTGACCATAGAGCACATCTGCTTGATGAATGCCGCTCATACCGTTGCGGCGATGCTCCGGGTTAGGGATGCCGCCATGCTCGCCATAGTTGCGAAACGAAATGTAGTTTTTGAAGCCTTTGGCTCGCAGGTATTTATCAATCTCTGAGTCAAAGTTGATATAGCCTGTGCCGTGAATACGGGTAATTTCTGCCACCATCTCGCAGAGCGCTGCTGCTGCTTGGGGCGTGATGATATAAGCTACCAATCCACTGGAGAACCCTTCGCTAAACCCGTTTGAACTCACTGAATAAAGCTGTGGTGCACAGGTATAGAGCCAGCAGATCCCGACATTGAGCTGCGCTGGCTCAAACGGCAGCGGCAGTTGACCTATACCGATCACAGGCACAAAATCGGCCTCGACGACCAGCGTCGGTAGCTTGGCAGCAGCGGCTCTTAGCCAAGCCTGCTGATGGTTCAACATACAGCGGTAAATAGAGGCATAGCCTGCATATTCAGGCCGATCTTGCTGACGCAGCACCTCGCAGGGTAGCCCTGCTGCTGTGAGCGTGGTTTCGAGCTGCTCGGTTGACTCTCGGTAGGCCAGAATAAACCGTTGGCCAATGGTCTGGCTCAGCGTTGGATGCGCCAAATTTTGCAGATAAGACATGGGGAAAATCGGCTGGCTGGCCTCAACATGCCCAAACTGCGGCTTGGGATCACGCGCCTGCTAGAGTGAAAGACAGAGCCATTCCGGTTGTTCCATGAATTCATGAGTGCAGTTACCCAGACTTTTACTAGCCTTTTAGGGGCGGCGGCGGTGGTGGATTGGCAGAGCGTAGATCCTATTCTTCAATCCCAAATCACGCAAGCGGTTCTGCCCAACTCCGCGATTCACTGCGTCCTCTATCCGGCCACTACCGAGCAGTTGGCCGCAGCCGTCACCTGCGCCTTTCAAAACCGCTGGCCGATGCTAGTCTGCGGCAGCGGTTTTGAAAGGCGCAGG
>CASBQH010000074.1 GCA_949127695.1 Synechococcales cyanobacterium PMM_0073 | reverse complement strand
TAACCAAGCTGCTGCTGGGCAATCTTCAGGTCGATCTGGCGGAGCAGGCTGTGGAGGCAGCTGTGGCTCAAAGCGTTGAATGCTCGCTGGCGCAAATTCAGTGGGTGCATATGCTGCTGGGCGATCTGGGCAAAACGGCAATCTTAGCCAGACATGGGCAGCTAGAGCAGGCGCGGATGCAGCTGTTCTCGCCCCTCAAGTTTATGCTGGCAGATGCGGTTGCCGAGCCGCTGACCGTGATTCAAAGCTGGACCGATGGCTTTGCGATTGAGCCTAAGTACGATGGGCTGCGCGTCCAGGCTCATGTTGCACCTGCGGATCGGTCGATTGATCTGCAAGAAGAGACCGTTGTGGCCGGAATTCGCGTTGCGCTGTTTTCGCGCAGCCTGGTGGAAATTACGCCCCAGTTCCCCGATCTAATCGCCCCGCTGGCCGCCCTAGAACCGCGAGCCTTGGTCAGCGGTGAATCGGCAGGGCTGATTTTAGACGGCGAAATTGTCGCCTATCAAGCCGATCAGCTCCTGCCGCTGACCAGTCTACAGCCCCGGCTCGACCGCCCTGATTCAGCGGCGGCAATGGCGGCTGTATCGGTCGCCTTTATTGTCTATGACCTGCTTTACATAGACGGCAGGGTGCTGCTCAATCGACCCTATCAGCAGCGACGAGCCGCCCTAGAGTCGCTGGTGATGGAGTCATCTAAGGTGCAGCTGGCGGCAGCTGATCTGGCGGGCGATCTAGAACGGCTCACCGCCCGCCTGCGGAGTCGCTCTAGCCAGGAAGGGCTGATGGTAAAAGCCCTACAGTCGCTCTATCGCCCCGGTCGCCACAGCCAAGACTGGCTGAAGCTAAAGCAGATCGCAGCTACCCTGGATCTGGTTGTGACTGCCGTTGAGCGCGCGCCAGAGTCGCTCAGCTCAGACCAGCCAGAGTCGCTGGCCAGCCTGTCGGTGGCGGTGCGGACTAGCGCCAGTGACCCCACGCTGCTGCCGATTGGCCGCGTCCCGGCAGATTTGGCTGCTGCGCCGCTGGCCGACCTGCCAGCCTGGTTTGAGCAGCATATATTAGAAGAATTTGCTGAAGGTCGGGTCTGCCTAGTCGAGCCGCAGATTGTGTTAGAGGTGGCGTTTGCGCGACTCTGCCCCTCTAGTCGCCATAGGAGTGGCTATTGGTTAGAGCAGCCCCAGATTCTCCGGATTCGTCACGATAAGCCGGTCAGTGAAATTGACAACCTCGAAACTCTGGCCAAATTTGGGCAAGAGCAGCCATAGCTGTCGGCATAATTCAGGCATAATCTAGCTAAGCTAGCCTGAATTATCGGGTTAATCTTTCGGGTTGATATTAAAGCGGCCTGCCGCTCAGGGTTTTAATGAATAACGCTCGTTCTGGGTCGCTCGGCGCGCAGATTTTTCGGCCTGAAGATCGAGCTCAGCTGGCAGTCGAGGCGCTCAGCCGCCTACGTTGCAGCTGCATTTTAGTGATGGAGGCAGAGCAGCTCGTAGGCATTCTCACTAGGGGTGACTTGCTGCGCGCCCAGGCTGAATCGCTGGATCTGCGCGCCATGCCGCTGTCCGCGCTGATGGTTGCTCCGGTGATCTATTGCAGTCAGGCTGAAGCTCAGGATCGAGCCGGAGTTCTAGCGATTTTGCAACAGCATCAGATTCGGCATTTGCCGGTGATGACCGCGCCGGGGCAGGTTGCTGAGATCATTACCCTAGAGCTGCTGCTGCTAGAACAGGCCAGCGGCTCCAGCCAGCAGCAGTTTCAGCGAATCACCGAGCATATTCCTGGCTGTCTCTATCGCTATCTGCTGCATCCAGATGGAGCAGCGCAAATCACCTATGTCAACCCGCGCTGCCTTGACCTGCTCGAAGTTGAAGCGGCGGATCTGCTGGCTGATACTCAGAGCGTTTGGGCGCTGATCCATCCCGCAGACCGCAAGCAGATCCGCCAAACGATCCGGGCTTCAGCTCAAAGCTGCCAGCCCTGGAGTTTGGAGTTCCGCATCCTCACGCCTTCAGGTATCCTCAAATGGATTCGCGCCTTTGCCCAGCCCGAACTCCAGCCAAACGGCGCTGTGTTTTGGGATGGGCTGGTGATGGAAATTACTGAAAGCAAGCGAGCCAATACAGCGCTGCAAGCCTCAGAAGCCAAGCTGCGTTCGGTGCTAGAAAATACGCCCAGCCTGCATATTTTGATTGACCAGCAGGGCAGAACGCTGTTTATCAATCGAGCGCTTTCAGGTCGGCCTATCCCCACGTTAATTGGCTGTCACCTGACTGACTATCTGACGATAGAACAGCCTAAGCAACTCAATCAGGCGTTGAGTTTAGCGCTTGAGCAGGCAACCTCCAGCCAGTTTGAGGCGACTGGCCTGGGTGAAACAGCACCTGCCGCCCACTACGAAATCTATATTGCGCCGCTGCGTCAGGCAGAGGTGATTGAGGCTGCTCTGGTGATTGCAGTAGATATTACAGTGCGGAAGCAGAGCGAGGAAGAATTGCGACAGGCGAAAGAAGTTGCTGAAGCCGCGAACTTAGCCAAGAGCCAGTTTTTGGCCACCATGAGCCATGAACTCCGCACGCCGCTCAATTCGATCCTGGGCTTTACCCAGCTGTTGAGGCAGGAGACTATGCTCAGTCCAGAGCAGGCTGATCAGCTGAGGATTATTTCACAGAGTGGCGAGCATCTCCTAGAGATGATTAACGAGGTGCTGGAGATGTCTAAAATTGATGCGGGTCGAATCACGCTGAATTTAGCTAATTTTGATCTGTATCAGCTGCTGGATGATCTGCAAAGCGTCATGCAGATGCGGGCTGTTGCCAAATCTCTGCTGCTTATCCAGAAACGCAGTTCCAATGTGCCGCAATATATTCAAGCTGACTCGAGTAAGCTGCGCCAGGTCTTGTTAAATTTGCTAGGCAATGCGATCAAATTTACGACAGTTGGGCAGGTGACGCTATGGGTTTGGGCTGATTTGGCTGCTGTTTTGCCTAGCGATCTGCCTAGCGATCTGCCTAGCGATCTAGCTGAAGAGCCAGATCAGCTCCTGCTCTATTTTGCAGTCGAGGATACGGGATTGGGAATTGCCGATTCTGAGCTAGAGAGCCTGTTTCAGCCGTTTAGCCAAACTGAAGCAGGCCGACATCAGACCGGAACTGGCCTGGGCTTGGCGATCAGCCGTCGATTTGTGGAGCTGATGGGCGGCAGAATTGGCGTTAAGAGCAGAATCGGACAGGGTGCGACGTTTGAATTCAGCATTCCGGTCAGCTTAGGGCAGCCTGAGCTAGCGGACAGCTGGGCCGTCACGCCGGTCAGCTTAGCCACAGATTTGGCTATAGAGCCATCTAGCTGCCGAGTTTTGGTGGCCGAAGATCAGCCGATCAATCGCAAGCTGGTGGTGCGAATGCTCACCCAGCAAGGATTTGAAGTCCGCGAGGCGTTGAACGGCCAAGCGGCGATTGCGCTCTGGCAGGACTGGTCGCCCCAGGTAATTTTGATAGATATGCGAATGCCAATCATGAATGGCTACGAGGCCACGCGGCAGATTCGGCAGCAGGAGCGCTCAGGCAGTCTAGATCCGCATGACCCGCCCGCTGTCGTGATTATTGCGCTCACTGCCAGCGTCTTGGCCGAGGAGCGCAGCCAAATCTTGGCGGCTGGATGTGATGACTATCTGGCCAAGCCGTTTCAGGCTGAGCAACTGCTGGCGCTAATTTTTCAGCATCTGCGCCGAAACCAGCCCAAGTCGATCTATCTGGCAGAGCAAGCAGAGCCGCCCAAGCCGCTGACGCCTGCCGACCTCAGCAAGCTGCCCGCGCTTTTGTGCGCTGAACTGCATCAGGCGGCAGCACAGCTAGATGCAGAGCGCTGCGTTGCGTTAATTCAGCTCGTCGCGGCTTCGCATTTGGTGGAGTCGCTGCTACATCTAGTCGAGGAGTTTCGGTTTGATCTGCTGCTGGAGCTGACTCGACGCGAGATTTAGCCAGAAAGCTGAAAATTCTGGCAGAAAGCGATAAATTGCTCTGGCCTCTGCCACCAGACTAGACAACTCTGGAGTTGCGAAATCTGGCCAGATCTGTAAGCTGGTTTCTAAGTCTTTTGTAGCCAAGGACTCGCATTCATTCGTCTCTCTGCCTGTATGCTCGTTACGCGATTACGCAAAGTTACTCCCACAGATTCTTCCACAGGAGATAGTCATGCAATCGAAGTTTTCTCTTTCGGCAATTTTGACCGCAGCAGCGCTCACCAGCGCAGTCCTGATCACAGTGATCGGCACAGCCCTGCCTGGACAAGCCTGCATCTACAGCAGCATGAAGGGTTCGACGACCACTAGCATCACGGGCGACGGCTCAGGCTCAAGCAGCAACGCGCTGGGCTTTAACTCACCGCAGCAATCTGGCATCATCGCCGCAGGGCTGGCTGCTCTGGGCTTGTTTGCAGGCGGCATGGTGCTGAAGGCAAAGCTCAGCAGGCCAGCCGTAGGAGCCGTAGCATCTGAAGCAGCTGAGCTGGCTGCCGCAGCCCCCAAGCCTGCTTCGGTGTTTCCAATTGAAGTTCCGGCTGAGGCGCTGGCTGCCGCAGATCGGGCTAAGGAAAGCGTGCGGTAGGGCAGCAGATGATCTCATAGAAAAAAGCCCTCCAATTGCCGGAGGGCTTTTTAGATGCGATGATTTTAGACAAAAGAGTTTGGAAGGAAACACCCTGCGCGGTTTAGAGCAACCCTGCCAAAGCTACTGAAAGCTAAACAGCCAGCTTGCGCCGACGTGAGAGCAGCATTCCGCCCGCAACTAAGCCCAGACCTGCCAGCGTGGCGGGTTCGGGAACAGCTGTCGCTCTCAGCACAAAGTCATTGCCATCTTGATCGCCGCCCCAAACATCGTTGACAAAGATGCCGATCTGGTTCTTGTTCAGGTTGAGAGGAACGAAGTTTTTGCCAAGTGGCGGTTTGAACGTCGTGGGGTAGAGCGGTGATCCAGGCCCTTCAACAAACTTCATGCCCTGAGGATCAGCGCCGCCAATCGGATTGTTAGAAAAGACAAACTTGCCGTCGTTTGGCACAATGTTGGTCAAGCCCAGCAGATAGTTGACGCCTGCGAGGAAGGTAAACTGCTTGGTGCAGGGCTTCAAAACGGCCTTGCCATCTCCGCAGGTGCCCCGGTTATCATTCGCGTTGTTGCCACCTGGATCGCTAGCCAAAACTTCTGTAAACAGCCATTCTGTCGCGTTTGTCTGGTTGGTTGTTTCAAATACGCCAAACTTTGACTGATAGCCGCCATGCGAGGCAATAAACTCAAAATCTACCGTCGTATTTTTGGCAAACGAGAATCCGTTTAGTGCAGTGGAGCCAAATACGCTCAGCGTACCCGCCATTGCCGAAGCAGTCGTACCGATTACCGTAGCCGTAGCCAAACCAAAAGCAGCCAGTGTTTGCTTGAAATTCATGGCGATTTTCCTAGTTTTAAAGATTGGTCAGAACTAGCCCTAACAGCAGGGCAAGTTGAAGAAATTGGAGAAAGCAGCAAAGCTTGGGGGAGAGCGTCTCTATACAGGTTTGCAGTCGGGAGCTAGAAATCCACGCAAACTACAGAGTGGGAGATGACTTAAGGCGTCGCCTGAGAGGTGGGCGTTCTCAGTATAAACGCGGCGCTTTATTGAATCTCATGTAACTAAATTTACTGAATACGGAGATGAATGTCATCCCCCCTGCCCCAACTTTATCGCTGCTTTATCTGGAGCTGACCCATGCTAAAAATCTATGAACCCAGGTAGAGCTTGGCTTCTTGGGCAATCGGCTCGTATTCGTCTTGGCTCAAGCGTTCTAGGGCAGATTGCACTGCCGTTTTGATTTCTGGCTGTGCCATCTCCGTATGCGTAAAGTGACTGAGCGCCTGCATCACCCGATGCCGCACCTGCCAGTCGGCATCCCCCACGTAGGGCAGCAGCAGCGGCACCGCCCGCGCATCGCCCAATTCGCCCAGTGCCCCAATTGCCGCCGTCTTTACCAGATCATTGTCGGATTGCAGCGCCAACTCCAGCAGCTCAAAGGCGCGAGGATCACCCAGTTCACCCAAGGCCGCCACAATGCTAAATTTCACCAGCCAGTCGGGGCTGCGTTCATATAGCGCCTGCATTTCTTCGTAGGCGACGGTCAGCTTTAGTGCCCCCAGCGAATCAGCCGCTGCTGCCTGCACGTCTGGCTCAGGATCTTCTAGGCTGCGGCGCAACAGATCGAGCGCTGCTGCTCGGTTCTGTTCACCAAGTGTGCTAATTTGACTCACAGCAGCATAGCGAACGCGCACGTTGCGATCCATCGCCACTGACTGGATCAGCGTAAAGGCTAGGGCTGGATCAAGCTGCCGTAGCTGGTTCACGCCGCTCAGCCGATCGCCAAAATTTTCAGAAGCCAACATGGCCTGCACAGACTCAGGGGTAATGCTCATGGGTTAAAAAATGGTTGTAAAGAGACGTTCAAAAAAAGCGGAATTTAAGCAATCACTCGTCGGGATGAGAGGCCATAAAGCGGACAATATCGCCGCGCGTCAGAATGCCAATCAGGGTTTGTGCTGAATCTACCACTAGCAGTCTTGTCACCTTGCGTTCTTGGATCAGCTGCGCGGCCTGACGCAGCGGCGCATCGGGCGCAATCGTCACAAAATCTTTGTCGCTCATCACCTCGCCTACGGTTTGCCCTACTGCCTTATGCAAATCCCGCTCATACTTGGCCGGGTTTTGCAGATAGATCACGCTGTCCAAAATCGTGATGTAGGGCGGTGTGGTGACGCCTGCTTCACGCCAAACCAAGTCGCTTTCAGACAGCACGCCTACGAGTTTGCCGCTTTGATCTACCACAGGCAGGCCGCTGATTCGTCGCTCGGCCAGGATTTGAATGGCCTCTTGCAGCGCTGTTTCAGGCTGAACGGCAATGGGGTCGGCGGTCATGATCTGGGCAACGGTAGGTGGCATAGGTCGAGCGCTTGAGGGTACAGATGGACAGGTAGGCATTTGGATTCATGCCCAAATCTCATTGTAGAACTAGGCTGCACAGGCGAACTGTTGAGAGTTGTGATTAGGATAGAGAAGCATGAACTTGCTCCATTCAAGCCCTTTATCGTAATCAGGCTATGGGCTACTCCCCGCCCCGCAAATCGCCCAAACCTACGCCCAAACCTGCTGCTAAACCTGCGCCGCCTCGCGCTCAGAGCTGGCCAATCGAACAGCTTCCAGGCTTAACCCCTGCCGATCTCGAACAGCTTCAGCGCTGCGAAATCCACAGCACCGCTCAATTGCTTCAGCGCACCCAGGTTTCGCAAAAGCGGCAGGCGTTGGCTATTCGGATGCAGCTTCACCCGCAGCGGCTAAACAAAT
>CASBQH010000073.1 GCA_949127695.1 Synechococcales cyanobacterium PMM_0073 | reverse complement strand
GGTTTGTGCTGTATGCCCTAGCCCGCCACTACCATCCGCCGCAGCTTTCAGCCTGGATTGCAATTAGCTTTTACGCCGCGATTGCGGTGATTAGCCCAACGCTGGCCAACTTTCACGATATTTGCCAGATTCCGCTGTTTATCTTTGGGCTATTGCTGGCCTACGAAAAGCGATTTTGGCCTGGGGTCTGGCTGCTGGCGCTGCTGACGCTGGCGGTGCGGGAAGATAGCGGCGTGGTGCTGTTTGGCATTGGCTTTTATTTTCTGGCGAGTCGGCGGCAGATTGGGCTGGGTGCATCGCTCTGCGGCATCAGTTTGGCCTATATGCTGCTGCTAACCAATCTGGTGATGCCGCTGTTTTCGGCTGATATTTCACAGCGGTTCATGATTGAGCAGTTTGGCCAGTTTGTCGATAGCCCCGAAGCCTCGACGCTGCAAGTTTTGTGGGGCATTCTCAGCAACCCGATGCGGTTGATTAGAGAGCTATTCACGCCGTTTGATCCAACCCTGCGCTATCTGCTGGGACAATGGCTGCCGCTGGCCTTTGTGACGGTCGTTTCGCCCAGCGCTTGGCTGTTGGCCGGGTTCCCCATGCTAAAAGTTTTGATTCAGCGAGAGGCAATGACTTCGCTGTCGCTGCATCTGCGCTACGCAATGTCGCTGGTGCCGGGGCTGTTTTATGGGGCAATTCTCTGGTGGACAGCCCATCCGGCACTGTTTCAGCGGCGGCGATTTCGGCGGTTTTGGGCGGGCTGCATTGCCCTGTCGCTGCTGCTGACCTTCACAGCCAATCCCAATCGCGCCCTGTCGTTCGTCATTCCAGATTCGATCCAGCCCTGGGTCTATATTTCGCCGCTGCGACAGGCTGAGCATAGCCGTGCGATTCGCTCCTTGCTGGCTCAAATTCCGCCCCAAGCCAGCGTTACAGCTACCGATCATATTGTGGCGCATCTGTCGAATCGGCGGGAGGTGCTGCGCTTCCCGATGCTGCGGCTGCGGAATGATGCGGGCGAAGCGCTGCGGGTCGAATATGCGATTGCCGATCTCTGGTACCTAGAGCAGTATGAGCCAGCCTTTGATGACTATCGCAAAAGCTTGATCCTGACCGCCGAGCGCGTGGCTGACCTGCTGACCAAACGCTACGGGCTAATCGACTTTCAAGATGGAGTAGCCTTACTGCAACTTAAAGCCGAGTCAGACCCCACTGCGCTAGCCGCTTGGTCGGGCTATCTTCAGCAGCTTGCGCCCATTTTGGAGCGCGCCTCATAAGGCCATACCTGCGCCGACTCTGCAAAATCTAAAGCAAGATTTCAGAAGTTGGGCATAGCCTTTTGGGCAGCAGATTCGTTAGTCTAAGAAGAGTTTGCCGTCCAGTCGGGTCGTGAGTCCATGATAGCGAAGACAGCCTTTGGCAGCATTTTGGCAGGACTGAGCCTGCTGATTGCGGTGCGCTCCCACAACCCAACGATTCAGGCGATGGCTTCGGTGTTTGGGGCAGGGCTGATGGGATACAGCACCACCACATTGCTGATTACTCGGAGTCGGCAGCAGAAAAACCGCCTAGCCGACGCCGACGCCTACCTGGAGTTTTTGCAGCAGATTAACCGCGAGCGCTGGAGCGAAACGCCGCCCTTGCCAACGGCCTGTCAGGGCTGCTGTCACTATCACGGCCAAACCTATGGCGGTCAGCTGTTTATCTGCGCGATGCACCCCTATGGCGTCGAGGAAGATCTCTGTCCAGACTGGCAGGTTTTGCCGTAGCTCAGAATTTCGCAATATTGCAGATAAACCCGGATCGCATCAGTTGAAAAGCGGATCTTGGCCAGATTGCGCTGCCCTTTAAGCGAGAGACTGATGCCGTTCTGGAGGGAATCGGGTACATTAAATCCATTACAGATCATCAAGTTTTTGAATGGGGCTGTAGAGTCGGTTCTCAACAGATATAACCTGATTGATTATCTTGGCTGCATCTCCTGTCCGCACCTTGACGGTGCTGAGCTGGTGGGGCTGGTTAATTTGGGTTCTGTTTTGGGTCTTTGACCAACGTTTCAGAGGAGAAGGCATATGCTGTCGGAACAACAACAGCGGATCATGGGCTACTTCATTGAGGAGGCCAAAGACCACCTCGGTACGATTGAGCAGGGATTGCTGAATCTGAAGCCCACCCTCGAAGACCCAGAGATGGCCAACGAGATTTTCCGGGCAGCCCATTCTGTCAAAGGCGGCGCGGCCATGCTGGGCTTGACCAGTATCCAAAATACGGCACACCGACTCGAAGACTATTTCAAAGTTCTGAAAGAATGCGCTCTGCAAATTGACCAGAAGCTAGAGACCATGCTGCTGCGGGTCTACGATACGCTGCAAGAGCTAGTCGAGCAGTTGCAGGGGCCATTTGGCCTGACAGATGACAAAGCCGAAGAGGCGATGACCGCCGTAGAACCCGTCTTTATCGCGCTCAACCAACATCTCGAACAGCTGGTGAGCGCCTCAGGCGTACAGCCGCCTGAAGATGTGACGCTGACGCTGACGGCGCAACAGCCTGCGCGGCTGGCCTCTGTCCAGGCGGCCAGCGAAGAGAGCGCTCTGCGGTTCATCTTCCAGCATGATGTGCCCGTCCGCCTGCGCGAAATGCTGCAATTCTTCAAGCAGCCTGACTCAGCCGCTAGCCGTCAGCAGCTTCAGTCAATTTGCCAAACCCTGGCTCAAGCGGGCGAGCAGCTTGACCTGCCTGAATGGTGCGAGCTAATGGAAAGCGCTGAGCAGGCAATCCGCAATTCTGACAACACCTATCGGACGCTGGCTCCGATTCTGATTAAAGATATCAAACATGCCCAAGAGCAAATTTTGGCAGGCCATGCGCCAGATGTGGCTACCAGCGACGAACTGCTCGATCTGCTGCCGCCAGAGCTAGACTCGTTTGCCGACGAGGCCACCGCTGACGCTGAGCTGGCCAACCTGCTGGGAGCCGACAACGATGATTTTGACCTGTTTGCGGTTCAGCCTGATCAAGCCCCGCTAGCGGCAGCCAGCTCTAGCTTTGAGTTGCCAGAGCTTGAGCTGCCAGAGCTAGAGCTGGAGCCTGCCTCGACGGCGGACAGCGACTTTGACGATTTCTTCGGCAGCAGCCAGCCCCCAGAACCTAGCTCTGCGGGCGATTTAGAGTTAAATTCATTCGACTCGTCGTTTGCATCTGCCTTTGGATCTGATGCCGAATCTGATGCCTTAGATCTGGCCGATTTAGCAGCTGGCAATCTGCAAGTTGGCCCCAAGGTCGGCAGCTCAGAGCTGAATACGCTCGCTGATCTGTTTGAAGGTGAAGACTCAGATTTGAGCCTAGACTGGCAAGAAGAGATCATGCAGGGAGGCAGTGAGCTTGAGCTTGAACTAGATGCAACCAGCGACTTTTCTGATCTGCTTGACTCGCCGATTGGTACAGATCCGGCTGTATCAGGAGTTGAACCCAACAGCGCCGCCAGTGCAGATGCCGCAACCGATTGGTCAAGTTTCTTGGGCAATGCCGCTGAACTTGAGACAACCAGCCCAGAATTTGACTTCAGTGAGTTTGATCAAAATTTTGGTCATGCTCTATCGGCAGATTTATCAGAGGCGCTGCAAGATGACGACCTGCTAACGACCTCCGATCTAGACGCCGATTTATTTGAAGATTCAGCATCGCTGCCGCCAGCAGATAACCTGCAAAGCTTAGATGATCTGTTTGTGCTCTCAGAGGAGCAGCCGGAGGAGCAGCCAGAAGAGCAGCTTCAGCCCGCTGAGTTGCCTGCTTCGCCCAAACCAGCCGAATTCGATCCATTTGGTGAGCTGAATCTAGATGCTGATCTGGCTTTAGATTCGCTGTCGGAAGATTCACTGCCTGAAGATTTATGGCTCGAACCGGCGCTATTTGACGCTGATCTGGCCGCTGAGACAGATTTAGAGCTGGGAGCCGCCGATCTATTCGATCAGCCGCTGGATGCTGAACCCGCGCTGGAGATGGCCGATCTAGAGCTAGATACCTTGGCGTCTGATGCTGACCTTGAGCTAGATGATTTTAACCTGGATGATTTTTCTGACTCGGCCTTGGAAACAGCCGCTATAGAACCTGAAGTTCCGGCAGCCTTGGATAATCTTGAGGAGAATTCTGCTCCGCTAGAATCAGACAGCCTGTTTGAAACTAGCTCAGATCTTGCAGAGCTAGAAGCGAGTCCAGAACCTGAGCTGGATAATCCATTCGCGTTCGATTTGGATGCGGCTAATTTGGACTCAGAACCCGATCTGTTTAGCCTGGAAGCCTCTGGCTCAGAGGCATTTGAGCTGAGTGCCGACACCGAGAACTTGGCGCTGGAGCCGCTCTCGCTGTTCGATCTAGCCACAGTTGAGCCAGCTGCTGAGCCAGCCGCCGAGCTTGATGATCTAGCGCTCGCCGCCGACTCTCCAGAATTTGACCCAGAATTAGAGATTGCTGAACCTTTACCCGATCCGCTGGAAGCGGCTGGTGAAAGTGAACCGGCCTTCGACCTGTTTCAGCTTGAAGACGAAGATCCAGAAGATGGGTTGGAGCTAGACAGTTTGCTAGATGCCGAGCTGGCAGGGGCAGCGGATGACCCGTTTGGCTTCGATTTTGATCTAGATACCGCAGAAACGGATGGAGCTATTGCTGGCGTCGGCGTATCTACAGGCGACAGTACGGGCGCAATCTCAGAGGCGACTCCAGACGATTGGGCTGACAACGAGCTGTTTGACTTGAATGATGGCTCGCAGCTATTTGGTGTAG
>CASBQH010000072.1 GCA_949127695.1 Synechococcales cyanobacterium PMM_0073 | reverse complement strand
GCCCCTGCTCTAGCCCCACCAAAAACACCACCGGAAACTCTAGCCCCTTGGATGAATGCAGCGTCATCAGCGAAACTTTCGCCTGCTGCTCCGGCAAATTATCTAGATCCGATGCCAGCGAAGCATTCGCCAAAAACAGCATCAGGCTCGACTCTTCGTTATTTTCTTCAAACTGCGTCACGGCGTTGTATAGCTCTCCCACATTTTGCAGGCGGTCGAGCGCTTCGTCGTTGCCCTGCTGCTTCAAGTCTTCGACGTAGCCCGAATCTTCGAGAATGCCCTGGACAATTTCTGAGGCCGAAAGCTCGCTAGCCCGCTCCTGCCACTGCTGCAACATTTGGGCAAAAGCAATCACCGGCTTAGCCGAACGTCCGGCTACCGTCTGCACCAGCGTCTCGTCACTCAGCGCCTGCCAGAGCGACGTACCCAGCTGATTGGTCGCCGCTTCAAGGCGGTCAATCGTGGCTTTGCCGATGCCGCGTCGGGGCGTGTTGATGATCCGCTTCAGGCTGATTGTGTCATCTGGGTTGGCGATCACCCGCAGGTAGGCCAGCACATCTTTAATTTCGCGCCGATCATAGAAGCGCAGGCCGCCCACCACGGTATAGGGGACGCCATACTGCACCAGCACTTCCTCAAAGGCGCGAGACTGGGCGTTGGTACGGTAGAGAATCGCGAAGCTGCCCCAGTCTAACTCTGGATTGGTTAATTCCAGCTGTCGCATCTGACCAACGACAAAGCTGGCCTCAGAGGTTTCGTCTTCGGCGCGGTAGCAGTAGATCGACTCGCCCGCGCCGCGTGTGGGGCGCAGCACCTTATCGATTCGCTCAGTGTTGTTTTCGATTAGCTCGTTCGCCGCCTGCAAAATATTTTCGGTGGAGCGGTAGTTTTCTTCCAGCTTTACCATGCTGCGCGTATCGTCATCCGGCAGGCCGTCGCCAAAGTCCTGCTGGAAGTTCATCAAAATGGTGAAGTCAGCTGCCCGAAACGAATAGATCGACTGATCGGCGTCACCCACCACTAATACCGAGCGCTGGTTCCAGTCGTTAAACTGGCTAGCGCTGACGCCATTCGTCACAATGAGCCGAATCAAATCATACTGCGTCCGGTTGGTATCCTGGTATTCATCCACCAGCACATGCCGAAACCGTCTGTGCCAATAGTCCAGCACCTGTTCATTTTGGCGAAACAGCTGCACCGGAATCAAAATCAAATCATCAAAATCTAGGGCGTTATTGTTCGCCAAAGCTTCGAGATATCTGGCGTAGATATCGCCAATCACCCGGCCTCGGTAGTTGGCCTGCTCGCGCTCAAATTCTTCGGGGGTTAGCCCCTGGTTTTTGGCGTTGCTGATTGCGTAGCGCACCGAACGCGGCTCAAATTTTTTGTCGTCCAGGTTGGCGTTCACCACCAGCTGCTTGATCAAGCCCTGCGCGTCTGACTCATCCAAAATTGAAAAGTTGCGGTTCCAGCGCCGACTGTTTTGTCCCTGATATTTTTCGATGTCAAACCGCAGAATCCGCGCACAGAGCGCATGAAAAGTGCCAATCCAGAGCTGTTTGGTAATCTGCTTATAAACCTGCGACTTCAGGCGGGTTTGCTCAACCGGGTAGAGCGCTTCTAAGGGCTTGCCATGCTGTGCTTGCGCTTCTTGCTCAGCAAACAGCCGCTCGATCCGCTCTTTCATTTCGCGGGCGGCTTTGTTCGTGAAGGTGACAGCCAGAATATTTTCTGGATCGACGTGATGGGTTAAAACCAGATTGGCGATGCGGTAAGTCAGCGCACGAGTTTTGCCAGAACCAGCCCCAGCCACCACCAGCAGCGGCCCACAAAAATGCTCGACAGCCTGCCGCTGAGAGGAGTTGAGGTGGCTAAGGAAATCAGCTTGAGGCATAGCAGAGAATCTCGGACGCATTCGCTAGTCAAGCGTACCGTATTTAACGAAACTCTGAGCAGGATCGCTCAAATCCGGCGAGCGGCAAGACTAGACGACCTGCGCCGCCTGCGGCAGTTCGCTAAGGCTGCTGATGTTCACTAGCGTTAGCTCTGGGCAGGTTCGTTTGATAATCCCAGTCAGCACCTTGCCGGGGCCCAGTTCAATCACGCGCTCAATCCCAGACTGCGGCAGTTGCAGGCTAATTTCGCGCCAGCGCACCGAGCCAGTCATTTGGCGGCTGAGCCGATCTTTGAGCGTCGCTGGATCGGTGGCAGGCGTGGGGTCAACGTTGGCTAGCACCGGCAGCTGCGCCGGACGAAACTTGACGTGATTGAGCACCTGCTGAAACTCGGCGGCGGCTTCAGCCATCAAGGGCGAATGAAACGCGCCGCTGACGTTCAGCCGCATTGCCCGCTTTGACTTGACGCTAGCCAGAATCGCCTCAACAGCCTCGGCAGTGCCAGAAATCACGACTTGGCCGCTGTTGTTGTCGTTGGCCAGCACTACATCTGGAGTTTGGGCGAGCTGCTGCTCTAGCTGGTCACGGTCGAAGCCCAAGAGCGCCGCCATCACGCCACCAGAGGCGGTATCCATCAGCTCAGCCCGCCGCTGCACCAGCCGCAGCCCTGCTTCAAAATCAAACACATCTGCCGCATAGAGCGCCACATATTCGCCCAGACTATGGCCAGCCACCAAATCTGGCTGTTCGCCTCGGCTCCGCATCAGATCCACCAAAATACTTTCGAGCACATAGAGACAGGGCTGCGTGTAGAGCGTGCGCGACACCTGATCTTCTAGGTTCTGGCAAATATCGGGCACCGACCAGCCGAGAATTTGGGCGGCCTGCTCAAACTTAGGCTGCGCCTCGCTGAGGCTGTAGAGATCCGCGCCCATGCCGATTGACTGCGAACCCTGACCCGGAAAAACCCAAGCTGTTTTCATTTGTATGCTCCTAACTGCGTCACCCTGCTGCCTCAAGCCAAGCGACCCCAGCGAAAGACCGCTGCGCCCCAGCTCAGCCCTGCGCCAAAGCCAGCCGCCGCGATCAGATCGCCCGGTTTAATTTGACCCGCTCTCACATATTGATCCAGCGCCAGCGGAATCGAGGCGGCGTCGGTATTGCCATATCTTCCCATGTTGCTGACCACTTTGTGATCAGGAATACCCAGCCGCTCAGCCACCGCGTCTAGAATTCGCTGGTTGGCCTGATGCAGCAGCAGCCAGTCTACCTGCTCCACCGAGAGGCTGGAGCGAAACAGCGCTTTTTCAATCACTTCGGGCACTTTTTTGACGGCAAACCGATAGACTTCCTGGCCGTTCATTTGAATCGGCTGAAAATTGCCCTGCCCCACTGTAATGCCCTGGGTCAGCAGCTTGGGCTGAGGCTGAAAGGCCAGCGTCAGGCAGTCGTTTTGGCTGCCGTCACTCCGCAGCTCAAAGCCCAAAAACTGATCTTCTGCCGCCGCTTGCATCACAATCGCGCCCGCGCCATCCCCAAACAAAATGCAGGTGCGGCGGTCGCTCCAGTCTGTCCAGCGCGACAGGATATCTGCGCCAATGAGCAGCACGTTTTGGTAAGCGCCGGTGCGGATATATTGGGCGGCAGTCACCATGCCAAACACAAAGCCAGAGCAGGCGGCGGTCAGGTCAAAGGCCACGGCTTTAGTTGCGCCAATTTCGGCCTGAATTTTGCTGGCGCTGCCAAACAGATCGTCGGCAGTCGAGGTAGCCAGAATGATTAGGTCTAGCTCCGCAGCAGGCAGTCCGGCCATTTCGAGGGCACGACGGGCGGCTTCGGCGGCGAGGCCAGTCAGCGATTCTTCAGGGCTGGCCAAATGCCGCTGCTTGATCCCCGTGCGCGCCGAAATCCAGTCATCGGAGGTGTCAACGAGCTGGCTCAGTCCAGCATTATCCAAATGGGCAGCTGGCACGGCAGCCCCGCTACCGATGATCGCAAGTCCTGACTGTGACATTATTCTCCGTCTGTCGCTTCAGCGACGGCTTCAGTCTTTCGATACTGAGCTTGAATTCGCTCTAGTACCCGGTTATCGACGGCCTCTTTGGCTAGCCGCACTGCGTTAAAAATCGTCGGAGCCTGAGAGCTGCCATGTCCAATAATACAGATGCCATCTACTCCCAGCAGCAGCCCGCCGCCATGTTCAGCGTGATCCACCCGCTGCTTGATCCGGCGCAGATTGGGCTTTAGCAGCCAGGTGCCCAGCTTGCCGCGCCAGCCCTGGGGCAGCTCTTCTTTTAGAATATTTAGCAGCACGCCGCCCACCGCTTCGGCAAACTTCAGCAGCACGTTGCCGACAAAGCCATCGCAGACCACCACGTCAAACTCGCCGGAGAGCACATCTCGCCCTTCGGCATTGCCAACAAAGCCAACGCCGGGATTGGCCTGAAGCGCCTGATGCGTCCGCAGCGCCAGCTCGTTGCCTTTAGAAGGCTCCTCGCCAATATTTAATAGCCCCACCTTCGGGTTTTCGACGCCCAGCACATACTGCGAATAGGCGCTGCCCAGCACGGCAAACTGCTCTAAAAACTTGGGTCGGCAGTCTACGTTCGCGCCCACATCCAGCACCAGCACCTGCTTATCGGCACGAATTGTCGGGAAAACAGCGCCAATTGCCGGACGGTCAATGCCGGGGAGCCGTCCGAGTCGCAGCAGCGCCGCCGCCATCGCCGCGCCGGAATGCCCCGCCGAAACCACTGCATCAGCTTTGCCCTGCTTTACCAGCAGCATGGCCACATTAATCGAGGCTTTGGGCTTGCGACGCAGCGCCACCAGCGGCTCTTCGTCCATTTCGACGATTTCTTCAGCCGCCACAATCTCCAGCTGACCCAGCGCATTATGCTGCTGCAAAATGGCCTCAATCGCCGCCGGATCGCCGACCAAAATCACCTTTACACCCAGCTCTGCCTGCGCCCTGATAGCGCCCACGACGATCTCAGCGGGAGCATGGTCTCCCCCCATCGCATCAATCGCAATCCTTGCCTGCGTCGATCCCATTGCTCACACTGATAGAAGCCTCACAAATTTTATCAGATGACTCTACCTCTAGGCTGAATTAATCCAGAGATCAATCTCGTCCTAGCTGGTTCTGATTCGCTTTGGCAACAGGATGCCGACTCGCCCTACTCAGTCTCACCCGGTGGCAGGATGCGCTGGAACAGATAGCCAGTTCCGCGTGCGGTCAGAATCAGCTCCGGGTTGCTGGGGTCATCTTCGAGCTTGGCGCGCAGCCGTGAGATATGCACATCTACCACGCGGGTATCGACATGCCGCTCTGGCGTGTAGCCCCAAACCTCTTGCAGAATTTCGGAGCGCGAGAACGGCTCGCCAGAGCGCCCCACCAGCAGCTCCAGCAGGCTGAACTCCATGCCGGTGAGCCGGATGCGCTCGTCGCCTTTGTAAACCTGGCGCTTGTTGGTGTCGATCCGGATGCTGTTGATCTGAATCACGCCAGAGCTAGGAATGCCGGAGCTGCCGACTTTATCGACCCGGCGCAGCACTGAGCGAATTCGCGCTTCCAGCTCTTTGGGCGAAAACGGCTTCACCACATAGTCATCCGCGCCTAGCTCTAGTCCCGTAATCCGGTCGGCCACATCGCCCAGCGCCGTCAGCATAATAATCGGCACGTCGGACTCTTTGCGTAGCTCCTGACAGACGCCGTAGCCGTCCAGTTTCGGCATCATCACATCCAGCACCACCAAGTCAGGGCAGGCGTTGCGAAAGGTTTCGAGCGCTTCTTCACCGTCAGCTGCCGTCACCACGTCGTAGCCGATCATCGAGAGGCGAGTTTCCAGGATGCGGCGGATGCTGGCCTCGTCATCGACGACTAAGATTTTTTCCTTATGAGTTTCCAAGTTGAATAACGCTCCTT
>CASBQH010000071.1 GCA_949127695.1 Synechococcales cyanobacterium PMM_0073 | reverse complement strand
GGCTTCTGGCAGTCGCAGCTGGTGATTAGCCAAGGCTTGCTAGACCAGCTCTCTATTGAGCAGCTTCAGGCCGTCTTGGCGCATGAGCAGGCGCATGTTCACTACCGCGATACCTTTTGGTTTTTCTGGCTGGGCTGGCTGCGGCAGCTGAGCGCCTGGATGCCGAACACCGAACGCCTCTGGCAAGAGCTATTGCTGCTGCGCGAGCTGCGGGCTGACCGCTGGGCGGCTGAACGAGTGGATGCGCTCTGCTTGGCCGAATCGCTGCTGCAAATGGCTCAGGCTCCGCTGCTGGACAACCGAATCGCGGTCGGGGTAAGCTCGTCGCGCTTAGAGGAGCGAATTGATGCATTGCTGGGCGCTCCTGAGCCAGCTCAGCCCGCAGAGACAGCAAATTTACTCTGGTGGCTGCTGCTGTCGTTTCTGCCGCTGCTAACGCTGCTGATTCACCATTAAAATCCCGCAATTAGCCCCACACAAGAAAACACCCCCGAAATCGAGGGTGACTCCAACCAGCTAACTTTAAAAATCTGGTAAATCCTGAAAATTGCAGCGCCTTCTCGAATTTATGTATCTATTGTTACGCTTTGCCGAGATTTTGTCAAGCAAAATGTAGTCTGAAACACTATTCGCCTAGCTCAGCGGCCTCTGCCGCCATCTGTGCCGCTATCTGTCGTTCCAAATCTTCCATTGCCTGAATCGCCAGCAACAGCTGCTCTTCCTGCACCTCAAATTCCGCCTCTGGAATTTCGCCCATGTCAAAGGCCATCTGTAAGGCCAGCAGGCGTTTTCCCAGATTTTCCTGACTCATTTCAGCCGTCGCCTGCTCCAGCACTTTTCCAGCAATCCAGCTAATGCCGCTGATTGGAGCCATCACCGGAGCCATCAAAATATCGAAAAACATCGGTTTGCCAAACTGAGGGGACGCGATTAGGATTCCCAGTTGATGCGCCATAGCTGCATTACATAAACTGAATCAAGCATTTGCCAGTCAACCTGCGTAATTCTCAGCAATATGCGAGAATCTGTCGATGCTTTAGAAAATTCAGTGACTATGTTAGAGATCAATCTTCCGGATGTGGTGGATGAAATTAAGGCGGTGTTTGAGCAATATGAGACAGCGCTGATTGCCAACGATATCTCGATCTTAGATCAGCTGTTTTGGCAGAGTCCGCATACCGTGCGCTACGGCATTGCCGAGAATCTGTATGGCGAGGCCGAGATTGCCGCCTTTCGTCGCCTGCGCCCCCCGGTTGGCATGGAGCGCGAACTCAGTCATACGACCGTGACCACCTACGGACATGACTTTGCCACCATCAACACCGAGTTCCATCGCCCCGGACAGCATGGCCGCCAAAGCCAAACCTGGATGCGAACCGAAGCAGGCTGGCGCGTAGTCAGCGCTCATGTCTCGCTAATGCCTTGATAATGCCTTGATAATGCCTTGATAATGCCCTAATCGAGAGCGCCGAGCTGTTTTAAGGCCGTTCGCTGGGCGGCGGTAAGGCCGCTGGCCTGGGCAATATTCAGCTGTTCGTAGGGGCGGGGGATACGTAAGATATGGGTTAGAGTAGGCCAGCACTGTTGCAGCGTAACGCTCTGATCTAACGCAGCAGGATATGGCGCTGCGATCTGCCAGAGCTTGATACTTTCATCCTGGCTCCCGCTGGCTAAGGTCTGGCCATCGGGGCTGTAGGTGAGCGATTTGACCCAGCGCTGGTGCGCGTCAGGAATTTCGGTGCAGCTGCCAGTCGCCAGATTCCAGAGCTTGATGGTGCGATCGGTGCTGCTGGTGGCCGCCTGCTGGCCGTTGGGGTGAACCGCAATTGACAACACTGGCCCTGGATGCGCGACATGGCTCTGCTCACAGTGATATTGCCCCAAGCCGTCTGAGCGCCAGATTTTTAGCAAGCCCTCGGCGCTACCGCTGAGCAGTGTTTGGCAATCAGGGCTAATTGCCACCGCCCGAATCCAGCTCTGATGGCCGGTTAGTGTGGCGATTAATCTGCCGCTGGCCGTATCCCAAAGCTTCAGCGTTTGATCCTGACTGCCGCTCACCAGCAGCTGGCCGTCTAAGCTCAGCGCCATCGACCAAATGCCGCCGCCATGCCCGCTCAGCGTTTTCAGGCAAACTCCCTCTGCGCTCCAATGCTTCAGCCTGCCGTCCAGGCTGCCGCTCCAGAGACTGCCGTCTGGGCTGTAGAGCAGGCTCAGCACCGCATCCTGATGGCCGGTGAGCAGATGAATCTGGCGCTGCGTCTGGAGATCCCAGATCCGAATCGTCCGATCTTCGCTGCTGCTGGCCAGGGTGGGCTGAGTTGGGCTAAAGGCCACCGACCAGATCCAGCTCTGATGCCCAGCCAAACTCCCCAAGAGCTGCCCCGTCTGCGCCGACCAGAGCCGCACCAACCGATCCTGACTGCCGCTGGCCAGCATGTTGCCCGTCGCGTTGAAGCCCACTGACCAGATGCCATTGCTGTAGCCTTGCAGCCGCCGCAGACAGAGGTTGCCCTGCCAAAGCTGCACTGAGCGGTCTTCACTGCCGGTGGCCAACAGCTGATCAACGCTAAAGGCAATTGCCGCAATCCAGCTGGTATGGCCAGAGAGCAGCTTCAGCGCTTCGCCCGTGCGGTAGTTCCAGAGCCGCAGCTTGCCGTCGTCGCTACCGCAGGCGATCGTGCGGCCATCGGGGCTGAAGGCCAAGCTGCGGATCTGCTGGGGCACAGCCAGCCGCCGCAGACAGCGCCCGGTTTTGACCTGCCAGAGCTTGAGTATGCCGGATGCGCCGCCGCTGGCTAGAGTTTGGCCATCGGGGCTAAAGGCCACCGACCAAAGCCAGCCTGCATCCCCGCTTAATACCCGCAGGCATTCACCGCTGACGGCATTCCAGAGCCGCACTTGGCCGTCGTAGCTGGCGCTGGCGAGGGTGAGAATCTGGCGATCTACCGCAAAGGCCACCGAGCGCACCTCGTCGGTATGGCCGCTGAGCTGATGTCGCAGCTGGCCGCTTTTTAGATCCCAGATCCGCACCCAGTGGTCTTCGCTGCCCGTGGCCAACAGCTGTCCGTCTGGGCTAAAGGCGACCGAAAATACCCGATCGCTGTAGCCGCCGAAGCTCTGGACGAGCGCTCCAGTCTGCACATCCCAGAGATGCACGGCTCGGTTGGCGCTGCCCGCCAATAGCCTGCCGTCTGGACTAAAGGCCACCGACCAGATCCAGCCTTCCTGCAATGCGAAGCTGAGCAGCGGCTTGCCGTCTGAAACCTGCCAGAGCTGAATTTCGTGGTTGACATCGCCCGTGGCCAGCAGCTTGCCATCTGGGCTAAAGGCCACCGCCAGCACCTGACTAAAGGTTTCGCTGAAGGCGGAGTGAGATAGATCTGACCCAGTAAAGTTAACCCGATGCAGATTCACGCCCTTAAGATAGGCATTCCAGAGCGTCAAATCCGAAAAATCCCAGTCGCTCAGCTCAATCTGCATCTGCACCAGCAGGTTGAGCAGGTTGCCGCCCGCATAGCCGATTGGAGCCGGACTCTGCCGCAGTGCGGCCAGCCACTGCTGGATCTGCTGTGCCCAGTCAGCCCGATGCTTCAGCGCCAGCAGTCGTTCGGCCACGGGCTGGAGAATCAGCCGAGTTTGGGTTTCGCGGATGTAGTCTTTGGCCTGAGCCTGGATTAAGGCATGGGAAACCAGCGGCGAATTTGCTAGCTGCTGGCTCAGCGGGCTTTGGCTCAGCAGGCTTTGGCAAACGCGCTCAATCAGCCGCTGCGTCACATATTCCATCACCACAGGTTGCAGCGTGAAGCTGGGCTGATGCTGGTCGGGGCTAGGCGGCAGCTTTTCAATTAAGCAGCGGCGCTCTAGAGCAGAGAGCGCCACCAGCAAATCACCCAGGCTCAGAGCAGGCGTAAAGTTGGCGCGCAGCTGAGCCAGCGTAATTGGCTTACGGAGAATCGCCAGCCAGTCGAGCGTCTGCTGTTCTGAGGCAGAGAGCCGATTAATCTGCTGCGCCAGCAGATCTTGAATATCGCCAAAGATCGCCGTTCCTGCTTCTAGACAAGCAAGGAAGCTGCCCACCTGTCCGTCAAACAGCTCCTGAATCACCGCCGCCACCATTTTCAGCGCCAGCGGATTGCCCGCATAATGCTCGACCAACTGCTGCCATTCCGCAGCCTTGCCGCTAAAGTCACCTTTAAGATCAAACAGCGCCTGCCCCAAATTAGCAGGCAGGCCAGTCAGCCGCAGCGAGCGCACGGGCAGGGCTTTGCCTTCGTGAGCCGCAATGCTGTTGGGCTTTTCGCGGCTGGTGAGCAAAATGCTGCTCTGGTGTTCTGTTTGCCCCAGCTGCTGCCAGAGAATTTCGTAGCTGGATAAGCCCGCCAAACCAGACTGCGGCATCACCGTTTCGCCATTGTCCAGCAGAATCAGGCAGCGATATTGCCGCAGATAGCTGAGCAGCTGCGAGATCTGCTGGTCGAGCGTTTTGGGTAAATTGGCGGCCTGGGGCGGCGAGATCACCTGAAGCAAATCTGTAATTAAGTCGGATAGCGGCGGCGCATTTCGCAGTGAACGCCAGAGGATATGAGAAAATACAGATTGCTGGCTGGCTGGCTGCATGAGCTGCTGCATCAGCCGAATTGAGAGCGCAGTTTTGCCAATGCCGCCCATGCCAAAGATGCCAACCAGCCGACAGCGATCGGTGAGAACCCATTGGCTCAGCTGATTTAGCTCAGCCTCGCGCCCATAGAAACAAGAGACATCCACCGCATCACCCCAGTCGATGATTGGGGCAGCAGGTCCCAATCGGCTTGGTGCAGAGTATTGCAGATTTCGCTCTAAGCTCCGCTGTAGCACAAACTGCACGTTATGCTTCGTAACTTTTTCTTCTAGCGTTTGCGAGAGCAACTGCCAAAGCTGCGAGCCCGTCTGCTTCACATAGCCCAGCTCATAGCCCGACTGCTGCGCCATTTCGCCGTAGGAGCGATCTTCCCAGGCATACCGAAAGACCGTGCGTTGCAGCGAGCTGAGGCCACGAGGAATGCGGCGACTGTGACAGAGCGTTGCCTCAACTAGCACCAAGGCTTCTTCAGCGGTCATGCTTTTTCAGAGTGAGTCACTCAAAATATCAGCCTTCATCGGCATCCTATCGAGTTGCGCCCCGCAGCTTTGTGCTCTAAACTACAGTTGAATCTTGACAAACTTGCTGACCCGTTCAATATAAATTTGGCCAATTTGGCTGCAAATCTAGTTGTAAAGCGCCTAGGACTGGAGCCAATACTTTTGCGCCGCATAGGCCATGGTGACTACGCCAGTTAAAATTGCCGCCTCATTAACCTGGAACTGCGGATGGTGCAGCGGATAGTTGGGCTGGTCGGTGAACGCCACACCCAGCCGAAACATTGTGCCAGGGGCATGATCTAAATAAAGCGAAAAGTCCTCGGATCCCAAAGAAGGCTCCGGCAAGATCAAGACGCGCTCCTGCCCCCAGGCTTCAGCTGCCGCCGCTTCAGTGAGCTGTGTCAAAGCCAGATCATTCTGCACTGAAGGCACGCCCCGGCGATAGTTAAGCTGATATTTCGCGCCATACATTTGACAGACGCTAGAGACAATTCCTTCAATCCAGGCGGGCAGGGCGGCGCTGGTTTCGGGATGCAGCGAGCGCACCGTGCCCAGCATCCGCACTTGGTCAGCAATCACGTTGGGGGCGCGTCCACCCTGAATCTGGCCAACCGTTAGCACCACCGGACGCAGCGGATTGTGGGTGCGGCTAATTGCCTGCTGAAGCGTCGTGACCACCTGCGCCGCAATCCAGATCGCGTCGATGGCCTCATGCGGACGCGCGCCATGCCCCGACTCGCCGGTGATGATCATCTCTAAGTCATCGGCAGCCGCAGTCAGCGCCCCGTAGCGAATGCCAATAGAGCCACCCGGAATCGTTGGGAAGGTATGAACCCCCAGAATTGCGCTCACGCCCGTCATTGCCCCATCTCGGATCATCCAGCTCGCGCCCTGTGCGGTCTCTTCGGCAGGCTGAAACAAAAACCGAATCGAGCCTGGAAGCGCCCCCTGCTGCGCCGCCAGCTGCGCCAGCACCATTGCCGTGCCCAGCCCCACGGTCGTATGCACATCATGACCGCAGGCATGCATAATACCGGGCTGCTGCGAGGCATAGTCCAGCCCCGTGCGCTCCTGAATCGGCAGGGCGTCCATGTCGGTGCGGATGGCCAAGAGCCGCGCATCTTCACCGCTTCCGGGCAGGCTGGCGACTGCGCCCGTTTTGCCAACCAATTCCTGCACATGCAGCCCGCAGGAGGAGAGCACGCCCGCCACATAGGCCGCCGTTTTGTATTCTTGGCCGCTCAGCTCTGGATTGCTGTGCAGATGGCGGCGGATTTCAATCAGGCGGGGCGCGAGCGGGGCAGCAATATCTTTAATCTGGCTGAGCATAATAGGGTGAGGCAGGGGTAAGGCAGCGGTGAGGTAGCCAATTAGGTGTTTCCTATCATACTGGCAGTTAATTAAATGTTTCGTAACGTAAAGCTCAGCCCGCCGCTCAGCCCGCAGATTTACCAGACTCAGCCGAGCTGCCGAGCTGACTCCAAATCATCGCCGCTAGCACTAGCGTTGCGCCCATGCCTTCGCGCAGGCTCAGCCGTTCTGAGAGCCACCAAAACGAAAAGATCGCCGCAAATACGGGTTCGAGACTATAGAGAATTGCCGCCTCGGTGGCGCTCAAGTGGCGCTGTGCTGTCACCTGCGTCCAGGTGGTGAAGGCCGTGGCGATTAGCCCCAGATACAGCAAAGCCCCCCAATACGGCTGAAGCTGCTGGG
>CASBQH010000070.1 GCA_949127695.1 Synechococcales cyanobacterium PMM_0073 | reverse complement strand
CGTGATCTTTATTCACCCAGATGGCACCAGTCCCTCGCACTTTGCGGCAGCGCGTTTTGTCAATGAGGGGCCAGACGGCAGACTGAACTGGGACATGATGTCGAATGCTGGCGTATATCTCGGACATATGGCAAACCAGCTGACGGGCACATCTAACGCGGGCGCTGTCACCCATGCCTTTGGCGTGAAAGTTCCGGCAGCTTCTTTTGGCTTAGATGCAGAGGGCGAACCCGTCACCTCGGCTTCTGGCAAGCGCGGAGTCAGCATTCTAGAAGAGGCAATTGCCGCTGGTAAAGCAACTGCCGTAATTAACTCTGGGATCATTCCTGAGCCAGGAACCGGCGCATTTTTGGCAGAGGCCGAAAATCGCGGCGACTTCACGGGCATTACGGCTCAAATTGTGGAGTCGGGGGTGAGCGTGATTATGGGCGGCGGCGAAATTTACTATCTGCCTGCGGGCACAGTCGGACGCTTTGGCGAAGCAGGCAGGCGGGAAGACGGGCGCAATTTGATTGAAGAAGCCAGAGCGGCGGGCTACAGCGTAGTCTATACGCTGGAGGAACTGCAAGCCCTGCCCGCAGGCACAGAAAAGCTGCTGGGCATTTTTGCGGCAGAAGATACCTACAATGACCAGAGCGAAGGCGAACTATTTGCCGCAGGACTCCCGCTCTACGGTCAGCCGGGGAACGAGAATCCGCCGACCGTGGCTGAAATGCTGCAAGCAGCGCTGAAAATTGTGGCGCAAGATCCAGATGGCTTTATGGTGGTGCTGGAGGAAGAGGGCACCGATAATTTCGCCAATAATAATAACGCTGCTGGAACCATTGAAGCCGTGAATCGAGCCGATGATGCGATTGGGGTAGCCATGGAGTTCATCAACCAGCAAGATCCCAATACGCTATTGATTACTGCTGCCGACAGCGATGCTGGCGGTCTAGAACTGCGTGACCCGCGCATGGACGATCAGCCTGTGGGGGTAAATTCGGTGAATCCGACCACGGAAGCTGGGACAGAACTGATCCTAGACGGTACAGCAGGCGGCAATACGCTACCTTTTACGGCAGCACCAGATGCTGATGGCGATCGCTTTCCGTTTGCAGTGAGCTGGGTCGGCACACCCGATTTTCCAGGCAGCATTATCTCTAAAACCTACGGCCTGAATGCAGAGAAATTGCCTTCAACGCTAGACAACACCGAAATCTATCGGCTGATGTACCAGACGCTGTTTGGCATTGATGTCGCCGCCAATCCAGCCAATCAAACCAGGCTGACAGGCTTTGCTTCGCTGCCAGCAGATACCTTTGCAGCAGGCCCGCCAGCAGGCGGCAATAACGGCAGCGGCGAGCCCATTTCGGCCAATGATCGCACTGGCCCCTTTGCAGGGCAGCCCGTGCAGGGCTTTAGCGGCGTCCAGTTTGCGCCGAACAGTGACCCAGACAGTGACCCAGACAGTGACGGCTCCAGTTTCTGGTTTCTGTCCGACAATGGCTTTGGGGCTAAGGCCAACAGCTCGGACTATCTGCTGCGGCTGCATCAGGTGAAGCCAAATTTCAAAACTGAAGCAGGCGGCGACGGCAGCGTCACGCTAGAAGGGTTTGTGCAGCTGGCCGATCCAGACGACCTGATTCCGTTTGACATCCAAAACGAAAACAGCAGTGAGCGCTTTTTGACTGGCGCAGACTTCGATCCAGAATCCTTTGTAATTGCGCCGGATCAAACGATCTGGGTGGGAGAAGAATTTGGCCCTTATCTGCTGCAATTTGACCTGACGGGCAAGCTGCTTCAAGCACCCATTGCCACGCCTAATCTGCCCAACCTCAACACGCTAAACGGACAGGTTCCGCTGGTATTGGGGCATCGCGGCGCTAGCGGTGAGCGTCCAGAACATACGCTGGAAGCCTATGAGCTAGCGATTCAGCAGGGAGCTGATTTTATCGAGCCTGATTTGGTGGCGACCAAAGACGGCGTGCTGATTGCGCGGCATGAAAACGCGCTGGCGATTGTGGAAACGGATGCCGATGGCAACCCATTGCGGGATGACAATGGCAACTTCGTGATTTTGGAAGAAACCACCAACGTCGCTGAAAAGCCGGAGTTTGCCCATCGTCTCACCACCAAGACCATCGATGGCGTCCGCTACACAGGTTGGTTTAGCGAAGACTTCACGCTGGCTGAAATTAAGCAGCTGAAAGCCAGAGAGCGGATTCCCCAGATTCGCATGGGCAATACGCAGTTTAATGACCAGTTTGACGTACCCACTCTGAGCGAAATTATCGACTTGGTGAAGCGGATCGAGGCAGAAACGGGCAAGCAGATCGGCATCTACCCCGAAACCAAGCACCCGACCTACTTTGCAACCGAAGGAACTCGGATTGACGGTGAGAAAATCAACGTCGATTTGAGCCAGACCTTGATTGATACGCTGGTCGAAGCTGAGTTCACGGGTTCAAGCCGGATTTTCATTCAGTCTTTTGAAGTCGGCAATCTAGAAGCCCTGCATAATACCATCATGCCTGCCGCAGGCGTGGATATTCCGCTGGTGCAGCTGATTGGCGGCGGCGGTGCGCCCTACGATTTTGCGGTCAGCGGTGATGCTCGCAGCTACGCTGATCTGATTACGCCCGCTGGACTGGCAGAGATTGCTACCTACGCAGCGGGAATTGGCCCCTCAAAGCGGCTGATCATTCCAGCCCAAACGGTGGATGCTGACGGTAATGGTCAGCCGGACGACCTGAATGGCGACGGCTTAATTAGCGATGCCGATCGGCAATTGGGCGACCCCACTAACCTGATCGCCGAAGCCCATGCAGCAGGGCTACAGGTGCATCCCTACACAATTCGCGATGATGGCTTTTTCCAGTCTCCCGACTACAGCAGCCCTGCCGCTGAGTATGAGCAGCTGATTCAGCTCGGTGCAGATGCCTTCTTTACCGACTTCCCGGCAACGGGTGATCGGGTGCGCGATCAGGTTGTGGCTGATCAGGTGCGCTCGCCAGATAACCCAGCAGTTCTGGCTGGTGAGGCAGTGGCCAATCTGCCCCGCTCACGCGGCTTTGAAGGGCTAGCGATTAGTCCAGACGGCACCCAGCTCTATCCTATGCTGGAAGGCACGGTAACGGGCGATCCAGCGGGGGCGCTGCGGATTTACAACTTTGATCTGAAAACCAATGAATATACTGGACTGCAAGGCTACTATCAGCTTGATAATCCGGGTCATGCAATCGGTGATTTCACGGCGGTAAACGACGATGAATATCTAGTGATTGAGCGGGATAACAATCAGGCCGATGCGGCAGCGTTCAAAAAGATCTTCAAGATTGATCTCTCGGAGGTTGATGAGAATGGGTTTGTTGAAAAAGATGAGCTGGTTAACCTGCTACAAGTCGGTGATCCAGGTGATTTGAGTGGCGATGGCAGCAGCGAATTTACCTTCCCCTTCCAGACGATCGAAGATCTGCTGGTGATTGATGCAAAGACGCTGCTGGTGGCCAACGACAACAACTATCCCTTTTCAGTTGGTCGTCCGCCTGCAATCGATAATAACGAAATCATCCTCATCAACCTACCGCAGCCGCTAACATTGGCTCCTGGAGTTGGCGTTAACAGCCTGAGCAGTAGCCCGATGGCTTTGGTTTAGGAGGCTTAGTCTCTATTGGTTGAGCCTGAACAGATTAGCCTGAACAGATTAGCCTGAACAGATCTTTGCAAGCGCTCCCTTCATCGCAAGGGAGCGCTTGCCCTCTTAGCCTTGGAGTAGAGTAAACGCACTAAGGCGCATCAAATACTCGATCACAGATAAGTAGTCGCACACAATAAACTATACAGATCTGCTAGAATTTACACAAGCGCAAATTGGTAAATGTCATGAAGTCGTTAGAAACTGTGCAGTGACAGACTGTGAACTGAAACAGATATTTTAGAATCAGCTATCGGGCACGCGGTGGCGGCAATCGGCGCAGTAGGCGATCCACCGGAGAGAGCGGCGGTTCAGCGATCGGTTCAGCAGCTGGAGCTGTTAAGGACATTGAGCAGCCAATCACAATCTCCGCAGTTTTGGGATAGCTCTCCAGCAGTTGTAGAAACGACTGTGCGTTAAAGCTGCGTGGATCTTGG
>CASBQH010000069.1 GCA_949127695.1 Synechococcales cyanobacterium PMM_0073 | reverse complement strand
GCAATCAGACTTCTGGCAATCAGACTTCTGGCGAAGCGCAGCATGACAGATTGGAACAATTGATTGAGCAGGCTCGCGATTCGACTCATGACAGCAACGATGAGAACAATCCAACCGCGTCAGAACGTGAGGCCGCAGCCTATAAGCAAGGATACGCAGCAGCTCAAGACCAAAGTCACACTGAAGCGCAGTCTGGGCGAGGCTCAGGCAGTTTATTTGGCATCGTGATGATAGTGCTATCTGTCCTCATCCTAACGATGCTGTACTTAACGCCTAGACGCCCTGCCGTGACTCCCACAGAGCCGCAGACAGAACCGCAGAACGCACAGCCCCAACTTCAGACGCCGCAGGTGCAGCCGCAAGTCCAACCCCAAACCCAGCCGCAGGTACAGCCGCAGATTGTCCAGCCGCAAGTGCAGCCGCAGGTTGTCCAACCCCAGACCCAGCCGCAGGTCTTGCAGCCACAAGTACTGCCACAGGTACAGCCGCAAGTCCAACCCCAAACCCAGCCGCAGACTGCCCCTATTGATCCAGCTTTAGTCCAGCCAGCCGCTCCCTATCCTAACCAAACAGGCGCTCCCATTCCCAACAGTCCTCTGCCGCAGTAATCTGACGGTCAGACTATATTGCTCTACCTTCTATTTTTCGCCTTTGCGACCGCGATGAGGTGTCCACCAGTTCCAGTCGCCCAGCAAATGCATTGTGGCTGGAACTAAGATGCCTCGAATCAGGGTGGCGTCAATGAATACAGCAATAGCTGTCCCTAAACCCAGCGCCTTAACAAAAATAATGCTAGTGAAGGCAAATGCACTGGTTACAATGATCATCAGCAACGCAGCGCTAGTAATCATTCCGCCTGTGCATTTCAATCCCTCAATAATACTGCCGACGTTATTTCCGCTTTGGTCATAATTTTCTTTAATTCGGCTCAGCAAGAACACCTCATAGTCCATGCTCAGCCCAAACAGAATGCAGAAAAGCACAACCGGCAGCAGAATATCTAGGTAGCCAACGGGCGTGAAGTTGAGCCAGTTTTGGAAATTACCTTCCTGAAAAATAAAGACCAATGCTCCAAATGATGCCCCAATTGACAAAAAATTCATGGCAATTGCCTTGAGCGGCAGCACAATCGAATCCAGCAAGACATAAAGAGCGAAGAACGTTGCAGTAACGATTGCTAGAATCACATAGGGCAACCGCCGATAGACAATGGCAATTGTATCTAGGCCGCTAGCAGTCTGTCCGGCAACCTGAATTTTCAAACCGGGCAGCGAGATGGCGCGCAGCTCTTCAACCAGCAATCGCGAAGCCGGATCGTTGCTAGAGCTATGACTGGTCACAGCCACGAGCGTTGTGGTCTCACTGCTAAACTGCCGAACAGCTGTGGCAATCTGGGGCGGAGCTACAGCTAGGTTTTGGTAGAGCTGCTGATAGTCTTGCAGCTTCAGCCTGGGATCTAGATTAAATAGGCTCTCGACCTTTGCCACTCGCGCATCAGCTTCTAGCTGGTTGACAAACTGGTAAAGCGTTTTAACGTGAGCGCTAGATAAAATTGGTGCATTGGTTTTGGCCGATTTGTCTGTGCTGCTCACGGCCAATAAAATTGGGCTGACTTCGCCTGCGCCAAACGCCTGATCTAAAACTTCAACAGCTTCACGCGCTGGAATTGACTGAGGCAAAATGCTAGCATCTGGCAGACCAAAGCGGATGGCTAGAAAAGGCGAGGTGAGAATAGCGACAGAAATCAGCACCCCGACAATTGCCAGCCCGCTGTGGCGAATGGTAAAGCGAGCAATTCGCTCCCAGAAGGTCTCGAAAGCGGCGGACTCTCTGCGGCCACCCCAGTTAATTCGATGCCCCAGCATTCCCAGTAGAGCAGGCAGCAGTGTGAGAGCCGCCATCATAGAGATCAGCACCACTAGCGAACCGGCAATGCTGAGCGAACGCAGCAGTAGAATGGGGATGAGCGACAAAGAAATTAATCCAATACAGACCGTTGCGCCTGAAAAAAACAGGGCGCGTCCGGCTGTATTGACGGTTTGCACCACCGCTTGCTCAATCGACTGGCTGGCTAACTCTTCGCGGAATCGGTTCACGATCAGCAGCGAATAGTCAATTCCTAGCCCTAGCCCCAGCATACTCGTAATATTCAACGCAAAGATGGAAATGCTCAGCTTCAGCGAAATGAAATAAAGCAAGCCTAACGTGACTAAAACAGCAGTGACCGCCATTGTGACTGGCATGATTGCTGCTGTGATTGAGCCAAAGACAATCAACAGCACAATCAGCGTTAAAGGCAGGACGCGCCGCTCAATGCGAGCTAAATCAGCTTTGCTAATCTGCTGAATATCTCGATCAACCACCGAGCGACCCGTCAACCATGTTGGGCTAGGGTGCTGGTCGAGGATTTGCTCAATCTGATCTAAGACTGCAAAGGTTTCGCCAGCCTGAACTTGCAAATTTACCAGCGCATACTGCGTTTTGCCATCTGGGCTGCGATATCTCGGTCGAGCCTGAGCATCTACCACAGAGCGCACTGGAGGCAAAGCTCGAATTTGATCGAGAACAGGCTGAACTGTTTTGGGATCATTGGCAGGAACAGCAGCCTCAGACTGGAATACGATTGTCACCGCATCTAGATCCAAGCCAAGCTGCATCAGCTGTTGCTCCGCCTGATGCGCCTCGCCGCCCTTATAGAGCATTCCAGTGGTTTGCAAAGCTTGGTCTAACTGGGGTAGTACGGCCAAACTCAGGGTGGCGATTGCGAGCCAGATTAAAATTACCAGCTGACGGTGGCGATAGATCAGCTGGCCAAATCCAGCAAATCGAGAGGGTTGGAGCTGAGATGGCGGGACGGTAGATTTCGGCTCTGACAAATGGTTGCCCTCTAAAGAGATCAAGTTCCGCTCAAGATGCCTAGATAGGGCGGTTTTAGCCTGTCTCTATTCTCCCATTATCTATCGGTTGGCAGGCGGCAATGCGCTGAGCTGTAGAGCTGCGATCGGGCAGTTGGGCTGGCGGCTCGCAGCGCCGGACTCACTATATAGAGGGTCGTGCGGACGAGCTGTTCTTGATGGGTTAGCGCCGCCATTTCACAGAGCGGCACCAGCCAGATTTGCTCATCCGGCCAGCTGACCCTAAAGCAAACTGCCACGGGTGTATCAGCAGGGTAATGCTGCAACAGCTTGGCTTGAGCGGCCTCAACGTGACGAGCACTGAGATAGAGGCAGAGGCTCGCCTGGTGGGCAGCAAGTCCGGCTAGCTCTTCTGTCTCTGGCACATGCGTACGTCCACTGATGCGGGTGAGGATTAAAGTCTGTACTAGCTCTGGCACGGTTAGCTCTAGCTTCAGTTTGGCAGCAGCAGCTTGAAAGGCGCTAATGCCCGGAATCACCTCAAACGGAATCTCGGCGGCAGCCAGCGCCTGCATCTGCTCATGAATCGCGCTGTAAAGACTGGGATCGCCGGACTGCAAGCGCACCACCGAGCGTCCGGCACGAACATGCTGAACTAAGCAAGCGACAATCTCTTCCAGGCTTTTGTCGGCTGAGCGGATAATTTCGGCTTCGGGGCGCGTCCACTGCAAGACAATCGGCGGAATCAGCGAATCGGCATAGAGCACCACGTCAGCCT
>CASBQH010000068.1 GCA_949127695.1 Synechococcales cyanobacterium PMM_0073 | reverse complement strand
CGTGAACAGCAGATCGCCTAGCTCAGCCTGCTGCTCGGCCTGCGTTTCTGCGGCCAGCGCCTGTTCAAATTCACCCAGCTCCTCGTGAAACTTCTCCCAAACCTCCGCCACATTTTCCCATTCAAATCCCACCTCAGCCGCCTTGCGTGAAATCTTCAGGGCGGCAGTTAGCGGTGGCAGCGAGCGGGCATAGCGCGCCAGACGCGGTGCCAGCGACGGCGCGTCTGAGTTGTCCGCTCGCTCTTCTTCGGCTTTAATCGCCTCCCAGGTTTGGCGCACTTGCTCCACGGTTGCGGCCTCTGAGTTGCCAAACACATGCGGATGGCGGCGAATCAGCTTGGCGGCAATGGTTTCTGCTACGGTGGCTAGGTCAAACTGCTGAGCCTCGCTGGCGATTTGGGCTTGCAGCACCACTTGCAGCAGCAGATCGCCTAGCTCGTCGGCAATGGCGGCAGGTTCTCCTTGCCGAATCGCATCCACCGTTTCATAGGCTTCTTCCAGCACGAATGGAATCAGCGTTTCAGGAGTTTGCGCCAGATCCCAGGGACAGCCGCCGTTGGGATCGCGCAGCTGGGCGACGACTGCGATCAGCTGCTGGAGGGCTGCGAGTGGGGCGCTAGATTGGGTCATGCGAAATCAGCTATCTATAAAAGTTACTGGGAAAATCTGGCCTGTAAACCTAGACGGTCAAACAGTCATGCGGTATTCTGCTTCAGGCATGGGAACCTGCGAATAATTTTAGGGGGTTGAGGTGGCAAACGTAGCGTCGATCGGATCTTCAATAGAATACCGCTTACAGCCCAGCGACCAGCTCTGCTTTATCCGCATTCCCAAAACCGGCAGCACCACGCTGATTTCTATTTTAGATGCCAAATTTAGCGTGGCCGAAATCTGTCCGGTGCTGGCGGGCGACTTACCCAGGGCTGACCCGCAAGAGCTGGCGCAGTATCGGCTGTTTCGGGGGCATTTTGACTATGATCTCTGCGGCTATTTGCCCAATCATCAGGTCTATCTGACGATGCTGCGGCATCCGCTTGATCGGGCGATTTCCTATTACGCATTCTGCCAGCGCTGCCAGACCGGTCGCCCGTTTGATCAGTACCTAAAGCAAGAGGCCAGTCGGGGGATTGAGGCGTTTATTGGTCATGCTGATCCGACAATTCGGCTGAGAACCGCCAACTGCCAGACCCGCTATATTGCTGCGGGCTTGGGCGAGCGGCATGGCCAGCCCTTCGTGGCATCGCCGCTAGAGTCGCAATATTCAGATGCCGAGCTGCTGGCGTTGGCCAAGGCGCATCTTGATCAGTTCGCCTTTGTGGGGATTACAGAGCGCTTTCAGGATGCTGTGCTGCTGCTGTCCTATATTTTTGGCTGGTCGCCCGTCACCAGCTACCAAAATCTGCGCGTCACGGCCAAAAAGCCCAAGCGCACTGAGTTAAGTCAGGCCACGATTGAGGCAATTTTGGCGGTGAATCAGCTTGATCTGGAGCTATATCACTATGCCGAGCAGCGCTTTGCCCAGCAATTTGCCCAGATGCAGGCTGAGCTGCGGCACAAAATTAGCCGAGCCGGAGCGCCAGAAGCCGAGATTGAGTCGTTTGAGCAAGCTAGCCCAGCCCAAAAACAGCAGCTAATGGCGGCACTAGAGCAGCATTACCGTCAGCGCTATGCCGAGCTGAACCTGCCGCAAGTCACCTGGCTGAGCTTTGACTTTTTGCAGGCGATCTCTGGCTCAGGCTGGCATCGCCGCAACGGCATTCACAGCGGCCTGCGAGTGGATTCAGTGCCGTTTCGCTGGACAGGCCCTAGCCCAGAATCAACGCTCGACTTGCCGCTGGCTGCCGAAACCGATCTAGAAATCTGGATTCGGATCATCAACGCCGCCTTGCCAGATCTGGTAGAGAGCTTGCAGCTGAAGGTGAATCATTGCCCGATTCCAGCCGACCGGCTGCTGCGCCGGGGCACGGTGACGGTCTTTAAGGGCAAGATTCCGCGCTCGGCGCTGATGACTGACGCGCCGTTTACCCGACTCACCCTAACGGTAGATCGCACCATCTCCCTACAGGAGATTGATCCAGACGGCGAAGATGATCGCGTGGTGGGTCTGGCGATCCACTGTCTGGATATTTTCCCGGTCGGGGAGCCGCCTGCGCTGGATCCAGCCAGCTACTTTTTACCACCCGCTCACGATCTGGCTTGGCAGCAGGCGGCTAGCTTGCTTCAGCATCAGCTTGCGCCCGCCGAAACGCTGGCTGCGCCAATTGAGTTTGCCGAAACATTCCCGCAAGCTTTCCGCAGCTACAGCCAAGATTTTAGAGCGCAGCCTAACTTAGCCTGGGTGGTAGTTCACAAAGATTTAATCGACGAATTGCATCCGGCCTCGCTGGACTGGATGGCTTGGCGCTTCAGGCCGGTTTTGGCCAACGATGTCTTCGTGATTTTTTCTAGCCACAAAGACCTGCCCAGAGCCAGCCTCCGCACCAACGATCTGCGCGCTTTCTGGAAAAGCTGGCTGAAGCTGAAGTGGGCGAGGCTACTACAGCGCTAGCGAGCGGGTAAGGTGTTGATGTAGTCCTATCGTAATCCTGCTTCTAAACGTTCTTGGCAGCTCGCTCTTTGCGTTCGCTGTAGCGGTCGGTGAGGTAATCTACTTGGTCGCGCAGCAGCAGCGTAAACTTGTAGAGTTCTTCCATCACATCCACCACCCGATCTCGATAGGCTGAGTCTTTCATGCTGCCATCTTCGTTAAATTCCTGGTAGGCTTTGGCGATTGAAGACTGATTGGGGATGGTGAACATCCGCATCCAGCGCCCTAGCAATCGCATAGTATTCACCGCATTAAACGACTGCGAGCCGCCGCTCACCTGCATTACTGCCAGCGTCCGGCCTTGGGTGGGGCGAACTGCGCCGATGCTGAGCGGAATCCAGTCGATTTGGTTTTTGAGAATGCCGGTAATTTGGCCGTGCATTTCTGGGCTACACCAGACTTGGCCTTCTGACCAAAGGCTGAGCTGACGCAGCTCCTGCACTTTGGGATGCGTCTCAGGCACGCTGCCATAGATCGGCAGATCGCGCGGGTCAAAGAACTTTACCTCTGCCCCAAATTCCTGAATAATCCGGGCGGCCTCTTCGGCTGCTAGTCGGCTGTAGGAGCGTTCGCGCAGGGAGCCATAGAGAAACAAAATCCGGGGCGGGTGATCAAATGATGTCATAGGTCTAGTTTCATGCACTTTAGTGTACTTGACCCATTAGCCCGCAGTTTACTTGCGGGCAAGCCGCTCAATGACAACCAGAAATTTACAGACTCGCTCTCGCTCCATATGTTGGCATCACTCCAACCTCACGCCACTGGGGCAGCTTCAAGCGACTCAATCAGCTGCGCGACGCGCTCCCGAATTTCGTCGCGGACTCTGGGAAAGATTTCGGGCTGCTCGGCTGGATCATCTAGCTGCCAGTCGGCGAAGACCTCGCGGGTCAGCCATTCGGGCGGCAGATTCACGCCACAGCCGCAGAGCGAAATCACGACATCAAAATCTTCTGGGCTGAAGTCGCTGAGGGCTTTGGAAGTTTGATGGCTAATATCCACGCCAGCCTCTTTCATCGTGGCAATCGCCTCCGGCCTGACTTGGCTGGCTTCTAGCCCAGAGCTTGTCACCTGAATTTTTCCGGCTCCCAAATGCTTGGCAAACCCTTCGGCCATCTGAGACCGAGCCGAGTTCTTTTTGCAGACAAACATGACATGCTTCATTACCACTTCTCCAGGCCAAAACTCTACATTTGCACCATAGGACATTAATACATCAATTTTATTTGATATGTCAATCCGTAGTAGATGTGCCGTGCTTGCAGCGGGTGCGGGCAGGATGGGTCAAAACTGGCGGCGGTCTGCGGTGACGTGCTTAATGTGAAAGTCGTTGAAGATTCCAATGCAAAGCATCAGCAATCAAAATTTGAGATGAGCAGAGATCTACTCTGCTTTGTTAACTTATATTATAAAATGTGACGAGACTCAAAAAACTGTCCCAAAGAGACCTTTGCTGGAGATATCAGAGGTTATTGCGTCCATAGATTTAAACATCGCAACCCTGAACGAGGTAAATTAGACTATGCCATTTACAATTGATTCGGCACGCGGTATTTTCCCTAACACGCTGGCGGCAGATGCTGTTCCGGCTGCTATTGCTCGGTTTAACCAGCTGAATGCTGAAGATCAGCTGGCCTGGATTTGGTTTGCCTACACCGAGATGGGCAGTACAATCACCATCGCCGCTCCAGGCGCTGCCAATATGGTGTTTGCTGAAGGGCTGCTCAACCAAGTCAAGCAGATGTCGCCGCTAGAGCAGACTCAGTTCATGTGCGATTTGGCCAACCGAGCCGACACGCCTGACTGCCGTACTTACTCTACATTTAGCACCAATATTAAGCTGGGCTTCTGGTATCAGCTGGGTCAGTGGATGGAGCAAGGCATTGTTGCGCCCATTCCTGAAGGCTACAAGCTCTCAGCCAATGCAGCAGCGGTACTGCAAGCGGTTCGCGAACTTGATCCAGGCCAGCAAATTACCGTGCTGCGGAATTCGGTAGTCGATATGGGATATGACCCAAGCAAGCTGGGGAGCTACACGCCGGTTGCCGAGGAAAGGGTTGTGCCCAAGGCAGCCGCCCAGCGGACTCAAGTGGCGATTGAGGGCGTCACGGATCAAACCGTGCTGGACTACATCAACAACATGAATGCCAATGACTTTGATGTGGTGATTCAGCTGTTTGCTGCCACAGGTGCTTTGCAGCCGCCGTTCCAAAAGCCAATTGTCGGCAAAGAGAACGTGCTGCGCTATCTGCGCGAAGAATGCCAAAACCTGAAGCTGCTGCCAGAACGGGGCGTTGTGGAATCGGTTGACGATGGGTTTAAGCAGATTAAAGTGACGGGCAAAGTCCAGACGCCTTGGTTTGGCGCAGCGGTGGGGATGAATATTGCATGGCGTTTTTTGCTGGATGCTGAAGGCAAGATCTTTTTCGTCGCAATTGATCTGCTGGCCTCGCCCAAAGAGCTGCTAAATCTCATGCGTTAAGCTGCGATTATCAACCTCAATTGCGCTCTGAGCATCAGTCTATAACGGGCAGCTTCCTGGGATCTCATTGATACAGGAGCTGCCCGTTTTGCTATCCTATGAAAATCTCAGTATATCTAGATCTGTATTCAAATCTATTCATGTACTTATCTATAGTGGGTATCTAGAAGCGTTCCTGAATCTGGGAACAAAAGAACTAATCCAGTCCCAAACTGTGACTAAAATTTACTCATGCTGCCTGCCTTCAAAGTTGGCGACAGAGCTGGGGGCAAGAGACTCTGCCGCTTGAGGCTGCTGAAACCGATGGATATCTCGAATCACCTGCGTCCAGCCTGCTGCTAACGAGGCTAGTATTTGATCGCCCTTCGCAGCAGTCGCCACCGTTGGATCGCCCAGCACACCGCTGCGGCTCAAATCGCGGGTTGTCCAGGCAAAGGGCAGCTTGCCTTCCATGCTCAGCAACGTATCCTGCGGCAAAGTCGGATATTCACAGACGGCAGCTTCTAGCTTGACTTGATCCGGCAAAATTGACAGCAGCAGGCTGGTTTCGGCATCGCCAGCATGAATGCCCAGCTCCAGCTCTTTCGGCGTCAGCAGCTCGGCGGCAATGTTGGGCACCTGCCAGACAAACAGCGGAAACACCATCATTTCTAGCTGCTGATGCAGATCTCTGGCCACAATTTCTAGCACCTGTGGCTGACCGCCATGCCCGTTTACAAAGGCCAGCTTGCGAAACCCGGCGCGGTGCAGGCTTTGGCCAACTTCCATCAGAACTGCCATCAGGGTTTGGGCGCTGAGCGTAATGGTGCCAGGAAAATGCCAGTGCTCGTTTGACTTACCGTAGTAAAGCGGCGGCAGCGCATAGGCCGGAACTTCGGGTTCGAGCTGCGCTAGCGCCTTGCCCAAAACAGCTGTGCTAATTGCCGTATCGACAATCAGCGGCAGGTGGGGACCATGCTGCTCAATTGCACCAATTGGCTGCAAGATCACGATATTTTCCTTATCGGGCATCTGGTCAATTTCAGTCCAGGTGAGATAGGGAAAAAACCGAGCGGGCGGAACAAAGCTGTGCATGATGCTACGTTTTAAACCTGTGCCTTTGAAGCTTGCTTGGATTGTAGCGCTCTGGCTGACTGTTCTGTGAGCGCGAATTCCCCATTCATAGCTCTTGCGGGTATTCAAGATAAGGAAGACTTCTGAGCCAACTCTGCTTTAGAGTCCCGCACCTCATAGAAAGCTATCACCCTACCGAAAGGCTGAACCCCGGTAAAACTGCTTCCCCCATTAGCGTCGCTGGATAGGCGAGCGGTTCAGGCGGCTGAGCGGGACGATAGATTTCCACCTGCTGATCTTGCGGGTTAATCAACCAGCCTAGCCGCAGGCCGCTTTGCAGATACTCCTGCATTTTGGCTTGCAGCGGCGCAAGGCGATCAGTCCGCGACCGCAGCTCAATGATGAAATCTGGGCAAATTGGCGGAAACTTTTCGCGCTCTATTTGGCTGAGCGCCTCCCAGCGCTCACGGCTCACCCAAGCCACATCAGGCGAGCGGTCGCCGCCGTTCGGCAATTTGAACACCGTTGAAGAACTAAACACAAAGCCCAGATTGGTCTGCTCATTCCAAACCACAACCTTACCAATCAAGCTCGCTTCTTGAATGCCGCTCTCGCCGCCAATTGGGGTCATGATAATTAATTCTCCACTGGGCGAGCGCTCCATCGCCAAATCGCGGTTTGCCATACAGAGCTGATAAAACTGATCATGCGTCAGCTCAACAATCGGGGATAGGTCAAGTACAGTTTCCATCGCAGTTCACCTGAATGTTCCCTATTTGCTCCTATTCGATATTGTAGCGGCTAGCTGGATCTCGGCCTGAGCGGCTGGTGAGAGAACGCTCAAAACTTGATTGCAGTTTTTTTCGGCTTTACGCTTGTGCAAACCTGAGTTCTGCTTTATGCTTTTCAAACTGGTGGTCAAACATCGGTACTGGGCTTGAGGCGAGGTCGCTGACTAGAAGTGTTATCACCACCGCTAGCCAGCTAACTTACCGCCGCGTGATGAGCGTGGCGCTAGGCTGTGCTGATTGTAAATGATCGGCATACCTTGTTCATGAAAGTGATTAGGCTATCACTGAGCTTCAAGCCCTCTAAACCCACAAAATTGAGGCGAAATCTATGTCTTCAGAGTTCAACGAACTGCTGCAACGTCCGCATGGCGACGAGGCGCAAATTTGGGTAGTCGGCACCCGTGAGCAGGTGAACCACATCATTAACGAGTTTCAGGTGAAGCGCGTGATCACTGACCGCAGCCAGTTTAGCCCGCTGATTCCGGCTCCGCTGGCGCAGGGGCGGTATATGGCGCTGCTGATGCGGTAGGAGGAGAAGCCCCCTTTCTTGCTTGCCGCAGGCGCTAACCCCCAATTCATAGCCCTACAGGCATTCAAGAATTGG
>CASBQH010000067.1 GCA_949127695.1 Synechococcales cyanobacterium PMM_0073 | reverse complement strand
GGTAAAAAGCAAAGTCCGCCCACCCAGCAGCTGTTCAGGTTAGCTATAGACTGCGGCGATGGCTCGCCCGTCCAGATCGGCAGATCTACCTGCTGCGCTTTGATCAGCTGCTTAAAGTCCTGCCAGCTGGGGCTAAAGTTCTGTTCCCGCTGCATCGCCCCCGACTCATCAATGGCCGAAACGCCCTGTGAGCTAATTTGCCCGCCCAGCCAAGGAGAGAGTTCGATCAAGCAGGTTTTTGCGCCAGCTCGCATCGCCTGTGTTGCTGCCGAGACTCCGCCCAATGTGCCGCCCACCACTGCCACCTCGCACTGCCAGACTTGCTTGGGGGCAGGCAAGGGCGAGAGCTGCGGTCTGCCGTTCATCCGGTTGACTAAACGGTCGAGCGCCTGCATATCTAGCGTTCTGGCTCCCTCGCTGAGCAAGGCCGTAGAAATTGGCGTTACGGCTCCGCCCCAGGAATAATATTGCAGTGCCCCCAGCAGACCCGTGGCGCTAATGGGCAAGAGCAGGCTGAGCAGGACGAGTTGAGTAAACTGGCGTTTGGAGGAGGGTTGGCTCACAGCAGGAGTTGGCTCGCAGTAGCAGAGAGGGCAGCGGTCAAAACTTCCTAGAGCGCGGTAGTTTTAATGATCTAACCGCTACATCTAGTGATTTACTACACAGATTATATAGCGCAATTTTCAGAGTCCGACCCAAACTTTTGGTTCTGCGAGCGGATTATCCCTCAAGCGGTGCCCCGATAGCTGCGAATATCAGGCCGCTTCACCGGGCGCGGAAACAGCGCCTGAAACACGGCATCTCGCCGCCCCAAAGTCTCATAGAAAAAGAACGAGACGCCCGCAAATTCGCGCTCGCGCGTTAGCCTTACCTGGTCTTCAATTTCGCGGGTGCTAACGTTGCGGTTGATTAGCCCGGTCAAAATGCCGATCCCCACCGGCATTTTCCCGCTGATGGCACGCAGATCAGGCTGGTCGAGTTCGTTTAAAAAGCTGCTGCGCCCGGTGCGATAAACCTGCACAATCAGCTCGTCAATTGCGCCTGAGCGCTGCCAGCTTTCCCAGTCCTGCAAATATTTCTGGTAGGCAAACTCTTTAGGGTTGGGTGAGAGCGACAGCAGGCAGTCTGGCTTGCGTGACTTCACGGCAAGGCTAATCTGGCTCATTAAGTCACTCAGCTTGTTGGCGCGCCAGCGCATCCAGGCCGCGTCGGTGGGGCTGTTAGCAGGGCTTCTGCCGCCATGCTCGCGCTGATATAGCCCAATGCTGTAGTCGTCATAGCCCACCTCAACCGGCATTCCCAGATGGTCATCAAATTGAATCCCATCTAAGTCATATTTTTCGACCACCTCGCTGATCAAACTCACCAAAAACTGCTGCACACCGGGATGCGCCGGATTTAGCCAAACCGAGCGGTCGTTGCCATGCACGTTAAAGACTTTGCTGCCGTCTCGGCGGCTAGTCACCCAGTCAGGATGCTGCTGCACTAGCTCAGATTCTGCCGGAGCCATCAGGCCAAATTCAAACCAGGGGATCACCGCCATGCCCCGACCATGCGCTGTGCTAATCGCCTCTTTTAGCATGTCGCGGTCGCGCAGCCCTGGCTCTGGATCAAGCGCGACGCCAAAAGTCTGCTCGGCCACCGCGCTAGGATAGAGCGTATAGCCGCCGTTCCAGACCGTGGGATAAAGCGTGTTGAAGTTGAGCCGCTCCAGACGGCGGATGGCGTCCCGCAGGCTGTTTTTAGAAAACAGCACGTTGCTGTCCACGTTGGTCAGCCAGACGCCGCGAATTTCAGTCGGCTCAGCGCCCGCAGCCTGAACCGCTTGGGCAGCAGCCGGAAAGCGAGAACCCAACACTAAGATGAGGCTCAGACCTACGAGCAAGGCTAGCCGCAGCCAGCGATTTAGCCCCCGAAAATTGGGGCAATTGGAACCGAAACGAACACTCCTCATAGTCCACCAGGTATATTTGGCCGCAGATCCGGCAGGGTTGTGCAGTTGAGCTTTAGGATCGCAAAGCTCTAGCGATATGAAACCAAACGATATGAAACCAAAATAGTAGCGCCAATTGGCAACCTGATAATTTGGCTCTAGCGGCTCCAGTAATTTTGGCTTGCCGCCAAAGCCGCCAGACTATTCCAGACTATTTAGGAAAGATTAAGCTAAGATCATTACGGACTCTTTACACGAGCTATTCTTCCTTGGAAGGTCAATTCTGTAAAGAGCATTTACGCAAAAGTAGGAATTGCAGCCTCAGAGCAGGCTCAAATCTGGCGCTTCGGCTCGTCAAATCTTGAATTTAACCTTACAACTGGAATCTCTTGTATGACCCTGCCAATTCGCAATGTCGCGATCATTGCCCACGTTGACCACGGCAAGACAACTTTAGTGGACGCGCTGCTCAGACAGTCTGGCACATTTCGCGAGGGGGAAGAGGTTCCAGATTGCGTCATGGACTCGAATGACCTAGAGCGCGAGCGCGGTATCACCATTCTGGCCAAAAATACCGCCGTTCACTATGGCGATATTCTGATTAACATCGTCGATACGCCCGGTCACGCTGACTTCGGCGGCGAGGTAGAGCGTGTGCTGGGCATGGTAGATGGCTGTATCTTGATCGTCGATGCCAACGAAGGCCCGATGCCCCAAACCCGATTTGTGCTCAAAAAAGCGCTGGAAAAAGGGCTACGCCCGATTGTCGTGGTCAACAAGATTGACCGCCCGCAGGCCGACCCGTTTGGGGCAATCGACAAAGTGCTGGATCTGTTTTTAGAGCTAGGAGCCGACGACGACCAGTGCGACTTCCACTATCTGTTTGCTTCGGGGCTATCCGGCTACGCCAAAGAAAAGCTAGAAGACGAATCGGATGACATGAAGCCGATGTTTGAGGCAATCTTGCGGCATGTGCCGCCGCCGGTGGGCGATCCTGAAAAAGAGCTACAGCTTCAGGTCACGACGCTCGACTACTCTGAATATCTGGGCCGGATCGTGATTGGCCGCATCCACAACGGCAAAATCCGGATGGGGCAGCAGGCCGCTCTGGTCAAAGAAGATGGCTCCATCGTCAAGGCCAAAATCAGCAAATTACTGGGCTTTGAAGGGCTGAAGCGGATTGAGCTACCCGAAGCTAGCGCTGGCAATATTGTGGCGGTGGCGGGCTTTGCCGATGCCAACATTGGCGAAACCATCACCGACCCAAACCAGCCGCAGGCGCTGCCTTTGATTAAGGTCGATGAGCCGACGCTGCAAATGACCTTTTCGGTGAACGACTCGCCGTTTGCTGGCCAAGAAGGCAAGTTTGTCACCTCGCGCCAATTGCGTGACCGCCTGATGCGCGAGCTAGAAACCAACGTGGCGCTCAGAGTCGAAGAAACTGACTCACCGGACAAGTTTGCCGTGGCTGGACGGGGTGAAATGCACCTTGGCATTTTGATTGAAACGATGCGCCGCGAAGGCTACGAGTTTCAGGTGTCGCAGCCGAAGGTAATCTACCGCGAAGTCAGCGGCAAGCCCTGTGAGCCGTTTGAGCAATTGGTGCTGGACGTGCCGGAAGCGGCAGTTGGTGGCTGCATTGAGCGACTGGGGCAGCGCAAGGGCGAGATGCAGGATATGCTGGTCGGCGGCAATGGCCGGACGCAGCTAGAGTTTGTGATCCCGGCGCGGGGCTTGATTGGGTTTCGGGGTGAGTTCATGCGCCTAACGCGCGGTGACGGCATCATGAACCACAGCTTCTTAGACTATCGCCCGCTGATTGGCGACGTGGACACGCGGCGCAACGGCGTGCTGATTTCGTTTGAGGAAGGCACATCCACTTTCTATGCGATGAAAAACGCAGAAGATCGGGGCGCGTTCTTCATCTCACCCGGCACCAAGGTCTATAAAGGCATGATTGTGGGCGAGCATAACCGTCAGCAAGATCTAGAGCTGAATGTCTGCAAAACCAAGCAGTTGACCAACCACCGGGCCTCAGGCGGTGAGGAACTCGTCCAGCTCCAAACGCCGATTGATATGAACTTGGAGCGGGCGTTGGAATATATTGGCCCAGATGAGCTGCTGGAAGTCACGCCAGAGTCAATCCGGCTGCGGAAGATGTCGAAAAAGCTGGTGAAGCGGTAGGCCAGCTCTCGGATATTGCTGAAGCCAGAGGCTGGAAGAAATTCTGGCCTCTGGCACTTTCTTTGGCGCTTTTCCCGGGCTTTTTTCGGGCTTTTTCTAAGCCTGCCGCGATGCCTGTCCAGAATTGTGTGTCAATCCAGCCTTCTGACTTCATTACGTCCCACCCGCGAGTAAACTGCGGGCGAACTCAGCTGCTCAATGACACCCAGAAATTCACAGACTCTGCCGTGCCGCCTGTCGATAGACCGACAGATAGTGCGCCAGCAGCTTCTTGGCCTCTAGCTCAGAAGGTAGCCGATGCCGCGACATAAACAAAAACGGCTTCACCCGCACGTCATTTTTGGGGGCGGGCTCCCAGATGCTGAGCATGACGCCCCCGTCAATTTCGCTAATGTTGTACTTGAGATGCGGTGGCTCAATACATTGCATAGAGAGATTTGGCAGAGAGGAAGGATATTCGTGACTAGAGGGTTTGACATAGGCTGCGGCTAGCCCCGTGTTTAGACTAACTGCCCCCAAATTTGCCGCCGCCATTGTCATGGAATTCCCCTTACCGCCTTACAAATTAACCGCCCGCCGCGAAGAGTGCCATCACCAGCACCGACAGCAGCAGCCCTGGGCTAAGCATTAAAATCAGCGTCAGCAGCTCGTTGAGTTCCATAATTTTCTCCGGTTTCAGTAAGATTGCCGAGAAAAGATCCGGATTTTGGAATTGAGCTTTGCTCTAGTTTGAGCATAGAGGCAGCGCAGGAGCTTGATCAAGCAACGACTAGCAGCTGTCCAACCAATCTATGATTACTATAGGTAGCTTACATCACTCAGTGAAATCTACTACTCCTTACTGAGCATAATTCTATCCAACCGGAAATTTTCCCAGATTTGAGCCAGCATTTGAGTCCGGCTCTCCCATAATCTAGCAGCGCTGTTCAAAATTCTGGCCAACGATCAGCTATTCTTTGGCTTTGGCCTCTCTCAAACCCTATGGCGCTGACTCGCTCTGACTCGGCTCAGGCTCAATTCCTGACTCGCCTCACGCCCTATCTGTTCTTGCTGCCCGCGCTGCTGGCGCTGAGCCTGACGGTGTTCTACCCAGCTCTGCAAGCCTTCTACCTCAGCTTCACCCGCTACGAATACGACATCACCCAGCCGCCCGTCTGGATCGGGCTAGAGAACTTTACCCGGCTGCTGGGAGATGCGGTATTTTGGAAAACTTTGACAAATACGGGGATCTACCTCGTTGGGGTGGTGCCGGTGCTGGTGCTGCTGCCGCTGGGGCTAGCGATTTTGGTGAATCAGCAGCTGCTGGGAATTCGCTGGTTTCGGGCGGCCTACTATGTGCCGGTGGTGATCTCGATGGTGGTGGCTGGGATCGCTTGGCGCTGGCTCTATGCCGAAACCGGGCTGTTCAATCAGATCTTAAAAGCGCTGCATTTATCGTCCGAAGGAGTGCCCTGGCTCACCAGCCCCCGCCTGGCTCTCTTCAGCGTCATGCTGGTGACAATCTGGAAAGGCTTGGGCTACTACATGGTGATTTACCTGGCCGGACTGCAAGCCATCCCGGCTGACCTCTATGAAGCCGCTGCCATTGACGGCTCGGATGGCTGGCGCAGGCACTGGGATATTACCGTGCCGCTCATGAGGCCATATCTGCTGCTGGTGGCGGTGATTTCGGCCATTGCGGCCACCAAAGTATTTGAAGAAGTTTACATTATGACGCAGGGCGGGCCGCGCAGCAGCTCCAAAACGCTGGTCTACTACGTCTATGAGAGCGCCTTCCAAAACCTGGAAATTAGCTATGCCTGCACGATTGGGCTGGTGATGTTTCTGCTGATTCTGCTGCTGTCGGTGATTCGGCTCAGCCTCAGCCGAGGTTCTGAGGCAGATATTGTGATCTGAGTTGCCAAAATTGCCAGCCAAATTTCGATCTGCCGATATTACGTTGTTTAAAGTTTTTTGGGGTTTTGCAGAATCGGGTAAAACCGCTGCTGTAAACTGGATTTCGATGAGAGAAACCTCACAATCCGGCTGTTTGTAGAGTCCGTTTGTCAGAGTCCGAGCGTTTCGGCTCAGAAGTTTTGGCTCAATTGGCTCAAGCAGACACCGTTCAATCCAATCGTTTGGAGCCGCTAGATCAATGTCTCACGCAGTTAAAATCTACGACACCTGCATCGGATGCACCCAGTGCGTTCGGGCCTGTCCGACTGATGTTTTAGAGATGGTTCCTTGGGACGGCTGTAGAGCAGGTCAGATCGCTTCTTCGCCGCGCACAGAAGACTGTGTGGGCTGCAAGCGGTGTGAAACGGCCTGTCCCACAGATTTCCTGAGTATCCGAGTTTACCTGGGCGCAGAAACAACCCGCAGCATGGGGTTGGCCTACTAAGCGCCGCTGAATATTCTGCTCTGGAACTGTCCAGAGCTATCGGGGGATATCTCCCCCTTTTTTATTGCCTGTTTTTAGCGCCTGTTTTTATTGCCTATTTTGGGCACCTGCAATGGGATTTGACTTCTGGACAAAAACTAGCGGCACCTGGATCAACGTTGCCACGGTGCTGATTGGGACTGGGTTAGGACTTTTGCTCAGAGGGCGCTTGCCGCTGAACATGCAGCAGGTGATCACGCAGGGGCTAGGGCTAATCACGCTGTTTGTCGGCTTTAGCATGGCGGGCAGCCTGAGCAAAGTCGAGAGCCGGATTGACGGCGTGATTTTGGCGCTGCTGGCGATTGTCATTGGCGGGCTGCTAGGCGAATGGTGGCAAATTGAAGCGCGGCTAGAGGCTGTCGGCAACTGGCTGAAGCAGCGATTTAGCGGCAAAGGCAGCTTTACCGAAGGCTTTATGGCGGCGAGCCTGCTGTTTTGCGTCGGGCCGCTCACTCTAATTGGCAGCCTGAATAACGGCCTAACGGGCGACAACACCCTGCTGCTGCTCAAGTCGGTGATGGACGGGCTGGCCTCCGTTGCGCTGACCAGCAGCTTTGGCATTGGCGTGGGGTTCTCGGCGCTCATTATTCTGGTTTACCAAGGGGGAGTCTCGCTCGCCGCCGGACTGCTGGCGCAGAGCCTGCCTGACCCGGCCACCTCGCCCAGCGTTTTGCTGATTACCGGCGTCGGCGGGCTGATGATTCTGGGGTTAGGGCTAAACCTGCTGGAAGTTGCCCGCATTCGCGTCGCCTCGCTGCTGCCCGCCCTGCTGCTTGCCCCAGGCTTAATCTGGCTGGCTGGCTGGCTGG
>CASBQH010000066.1 GCA_949127695.1 Synechococcales cyanobacterium PMM_0073 | reverse complement strand
CCGTTGAGCTGGCAACAGCTGATCGGGTCGCAGCATCAGCGCTCTCTGGGCCGATCGCTGACTTGGCAGAAGCTGACTTGGCAGAAGCTGACTTGGCAGAAGCTAACTTGGCAGAACTCCCTGAAGCCCCCACGGCTGAACCAACTGCTGAACCTATAATTGCGCTGCTCGCACCCGTTGAGTCGCTGCTAGCTGAACCGATCGCTGAACTTGAAGCACCTAGCTCAGAATTAGACGGTGAATTGAATCTTGACGCCGCAGAAATCACCTCTGAGCAGATTGAGGCCGATCTGGGGCTGATCGAAACCGCCGCCGCCCTGATCGAACCCGCTGAGCCAGAGCCAGAGCCTCCTGCCGAAATCGCAGTTGCCGAAGTTCTGTTGCCAGAACCCGCAGAGCCAGAAGCCGCCGCCTTCAAACAGGCACTGGTCGAAGCCATGGCTCAGCAGGGTAAAACGCCTGAAACCGCAGCGCTGCTGGACTGCTACAGCGCGCTCTCAACGCTGCTCTGCCAGCAAATGCTGAGCCTGAATAGCCCGGAAACTGCGCCGAGCCAGCAGAAAATTGTTGGTGAAATTGCCGCTGAATATTTGCCAGGTCCACATCTCGAAAACGGACTGATTAACCTGGGACAGCTCGAAGTTGCCCGCAGCGCCGTGCAGGAGCTGGGGGTTGACTGGCAGGCTTTGTTAGATCAAGAAGAGGAGCCGGGACTGGGCAAAGGCGGACTGGGGCGGCTAATGGTTTGCTACCTCGACTCGCTGGCCACGCTCAAAATCCCTGCCATCGGCTACGGGTTGCGCTACGAATATGGCATTTTTGACCAAGAAATTCGCGAGGGCTGGCAGGTCGAAGTTGTGGATAGCTGGCTGCGTCACGGCAATCCCTGGGAGGTAGAGCGGCCTGAGCTGGCGGTGACGGTGGGCTTTGGTGGCAGCAGCAGCGCCTACCTGGATGAGCAAGGGCGCTATCGACTGCGCTGGCTGTCCGCTGAGCAGGTGCAGGGCATCCCCTACGACAGCCCTATTCCGGGCTACCAAACCCACACCGTCAGCCTGATGCGGCTCTGGCGAGCCGAGGACAGCGACTTGGGCAAAGTGCTTTACCCGGTCGATATTGAGCTGAAGGGCAAGGCGCTGCGGTTGAAGCAGCAGTTTTTCCTAGTCTCTTGCGCGCTCCAGGATGCGCTGCGGCTGCATCTAAAAACGGGCGGCACTGCCGAAACCCTGCCCGATCGCTTTGCGCTCCAGCTGAATGATCCTGACCCCAGCTTGGCCGTGGTGGAGCTGATGCGGCTGCTGGTTGATGAGCAGGCGCTCTGCTGGGAGACAGCTTGGGCAGTGACGCAGCAGACGCTGGCCTACAGCAACCATAGTTTAATGCCCGAAACGCTGGACGATCTTTGGTCGGTCAGTCTGTTTGAGCAGCTTTTGCCGCGCCACCTGGAAATCATCTATGAAATCAATACGCGACTGCTAGAAACTGTTCAGGCTGAATACCCCAACGACCCAACCAAGCTCAGCCGCATGTCGTTAATTGACGAATGCGGCGAACGCCATTTGCGGCTGAATTTTCTGGCCTGTATGGGCAGCCATGCCGTCAACGGCGTCTCGCCACTGCATACCGACCTATTGAAGAGCGCGTTCCGCGACTTTTATGAGCTGGCTCCTGAAAAGTTTAGCTGCCAGACCAACGGCATCACGCCCCGTCGCTTCTTGCGGCAAACCAACCCGGCGCTATCTGCCCTGATCAGCAGCAAGCTGGGCGACGGCTGGATCACCGATTTGAGTCAGCTCAGCGGCCTAGAAGCCTATGCGAGCGACCCCAGGTTCTGCACCGAATGGCTGCGAATTAAGCAGGCGGCCAAGCAGCGGCTGGCGGCTGATATTCTGCGTCAAACCGGGATTGAGCTGAATCCCAACTCGCTGTTTGACTTGCAGGCGATGGTGATTCATGAATATAAGCGGCAGCACTTAAATCTGCTGCATATTCTCACGCTCTATCAGCGGCTGAAGGCCAATCCCAGCCTAGATTTCTTGCCGCGCAGCTTTATTTTTGCGGGCAAAGCTGCCCCCGACTACTTCACCGCCAAGCTGATTATTCGGCTGATCCATGCGGTGGCTGATCTGGTCAACCCCGATCCAGATCTGCGAGGGCGCTTAAAGGTAGTATTTCTGCCCGACTTTAATATTAAGAACGCTCAGCCGCTCTACCCAGCCGCCGATTTGAGTCAGCATCTGTCGCTGGCGGGTACTGAGGCGGCGGATACGGGCAATTTGATTGCCGCCTTAAACGGGGCGCTGATTCTTGGCACAGCTGACGGCACCAATTTAGCAATTCAGCAGGCGGTGGGAGCCGAAAACTACTTTGGGTTTGGCCTGACGCTGGCCGAGGCACAGCGGCTAAGAGCCGAAGGCTACAACCCCATGCGGCAGTATGACCTCAACCCAGAGCTGCGTTCGGCGCTAGAGCTGCTCACCTCTGACCAGCTATCTGGCAACGACCCAGAGCTGTTTCGACCGCTGGTGAATTTGCTGCTCTACTATGATCAGTACTTGCTTTTGGCCGACTATGCCGACTATATTGCCACTCAGGAGCAGGTGAGCCAAGCCTATCGAGATGCCGAGCGCTGGACTCGGATGTCAATTTTGAGCACTGCCCGACTGGGCTTCTGCTCCTCTGATCGGGCGGTGCAGGGCTACTGTCAGCAGATCTGGCAGATTCCAATTGACCCACCCCAACTGGAACCTGTCTCGGCAAAAAAGCAGCTGGGCTGATTGCAGCTCAAATCAGCCCGCAGCCCAACCTGTCTCAATGTTCACCTGATTTAAACCCTAATTCAAACAGCGAGGCCAAAATGGAAGCAACGATTAGCGAAATGAAGGTGCATAGCCAGCACAACTGCTACGCCGTCGGCGAACCCGCGATGAACTACCTGCAAAATGAGGTGGCGGTTTCAACCTCTCTAGAGGTAGGCACAAATTTGATCAAGATCGCGAGCGGCAACTTTAACTACAAAAACGACTCCAGCCACAGCGGCGAGCCGCTCGTGATGCTCTGGAT